>JAJTIE010000025.1 GCA_021300195.1 Bacteroidota bacterium
AAAGGGGGGGGGGGGGGGGTAATTGATTGATTTTTAGCATGACTGAAACAAATAGCAAGAAGTACTTAATTCAACACAATCAAACCTAGCTATTTTTTATTAAATCGTCAAGTTATTTTCAAAAAAATAAAAACCCGGTATTCCTACCGGGCTTTTGTTCAGGCACTGGGCTGCGGGGGGTTGCCTAGGCCTTACTCAGTTCCTTCACACGGTTCAGGGCGCTGCCGGCGCGGAACCACTCGATCTGCTGGGCGTTGTAGGTGTGGTTTACAGCAAACTGCTCGGTGCTGCCATCTGCATGGGTTAGCTGCAGGGTCAGCGGCTTGCCGGGGGCAAAGCTGGTGAGGCCCAGGATGTCGAGGGTATCGTCTTCCTGTATGCGGTCATAGTCTGCCGGGTTGGCAAAGGTGAGGGCCAGCATACCCTGCTTCTTCAGGTTGGTTTCGTGTATGCGGGCAAAGCTGCGCACCAGTACAGCACGCACGCCCAGGTGGCGGGGCTGCATGGCTGCATGCTCGCGGCTGCTGCCTTCGCCATAGTTTTCATCTCCCACCACAATGCTGCCCAGTCCACTGGCCTTCATGGCGCGGGCCACCACCGGCACCGGCTGGTATTCGCCCGTTAGCGGATTTTTTACCGCATCGGCCTTGTCGTTGTAGGCATTGATGGCACCGGTCAGGGTATTGTTGGCAATGTTATCCAGGTGGCCACGGAAGCGCAGCCAGGGGCCGGCCATGCTGATGTGGTCGGTGGTACACTTGCCCTTGGCCTTAATGAGCAGCTTCAGCCCCTTCAGGTCCGTACCCTCCCAGGCCGGGAAGGGGCTGAGCAGCTGCAGGCGGTCGCTGTCCGGTGCTACCTTTATGACTACACTGCTGCCATCCTGTGCCGGGGCCTGGTAGCCGGGGTCTTCCACGTCGAAGCCCCTGGGCGGCAGCTCTATGCCCTGTGGCTCATCCAGCTTCACCTGCTTGCCGTCTTCATTGGTCAGGGTATCGGTCAGCGGGTTGAAGGTCAGGTCGCCCGCCAGGGTCATGGCCGTTACGATCTCGGGGCTGGCCACAAAGCCGTGCGTATTGGGGTTCCCGTCGTTACGCTTGGCAAAGTTCCGGTTGAAGCTGGTGATAATGCTGTTCTTGGGGTTACCGGCCTGGTTGTGGCGCTTCCACTGGCCTATGCAGGGGCCACAGGCGTTTGCCAGCACCACGCCCCCTATCTCCTCAAAGGTGGCCAGCAGGCCGTCTCGCTCGGCGGTGTAGCGCACCTGCTCGCTGCCGGGGGTTATGGTAAACTCCGACTTCACCTTCAGGTTTTTCTCGCCCGCCTGCCTGGCCACACTAGCGGCGCGGGTCAGGTCTTCGTAGCTGCTATTGGTGCAGCTGCCTATCAGGCCCACCTCCAGCTTGGCGGGGTAGCCTTTCTCTCGCACCGCTGCGGCAAACTGGCTGATTGGCCAGGCCAGGTCGGGCGTAAAGGGGCCGTTGATGTGCGGCTCCAGCTCGCTCAGGTTGATCTCGATCACCTGGTCGAAATACTTTTCGGGCGCATCATACACCCCGGCATCGGCTGTCAGGTGCTGGCTGATGCCCTGGGCCAGGTCGGCCACATCGGCCCGCCCGGTGCTACGCAGGTAGCGGTCCATGCTGGCATCGTAGGCAAAGGTGCTGGTGGTGGCTCCTATCTCGGCCCCCATGTTGCATATCGTGCCCTTGCCGGTGCAGCTCAGGCTCTCGGCACCTGGGCCAAAGTACTCTACAATGGCACCGGTACCGCCCTTCACAGTCAGGATACCGGCCACTTTCAGGATCACGTCTTTGGCACTGGTCCAGCCATTCAGTTTGCCGGTCAGTTTTACGCCGATCAGTTTGGGAAACTTCAGCTCCCAGGCCAGTCCGGTCATGGCATCCACGGCATCGGCCCCCCCTACGCCTATGGCTACCATGCCCAGGCCGCCGGCGTTCACCGTATGGCTGTCCGTACCGATCATCATCCCGCCAGGGAAGGCGTAGTTTTCCAGCACCACCTGGTGGATAATGCCGGCACCGGGCTTCCAGAAACCGATGCCGTACTTTTTAGAGACAGACTCCAGAAAGCCGAATACTTCTTTGTTCTCCTCCAGGGCGCGCTTCATGTCGGCATCGGCCCCGTCCTCGGCCTGTATCAGGTGGTCGCAGTGCACGGTACTGGGCAGGTCTACCCGGGCCTTGCCTGCCTGCACAAACTGTAGTAGGGCCATCTGGGCAGTGGCATCCTGCATGGCCACACGGTCTACCCGGAAGTCTACATAGCTCTTGGCTCGCTCATACTTCTCTGTGGCCAACCCGTCATACAGGTGGCTATACAGTATTTTCTCGGTGAAGGTGAGCGGACGGCCCACTATGCTGCGAGCAGCGGCCACACGGTCCGGAAATGCGGCATACACCGCCTTGATCATGTCGATATCAAAAGCCATATACAAAGATTCAGATGGGAACGATAATAACGATTGCTGTTGCAAAAATACAGCATTCTGGCCGGACAAAAACCTATAAAATGCGGGGGATATTGAATTTATACCCGCAGCTCGGGGTTCATAGGGGGATGCATCAGCCGGAAGAAGCCATTTTCAAGTTGATTGCCTGTGCCCACGAGCAGATAAACCGGCGGCTACAAGCGCGGCTGGATGCCGCTGGCGTGCCCCTTACTGCCGATCAGTTCCGGATCATGCAAAGGCTATGGGAGGCCGAAGGCACAAACCAGCAGCAGCTGGCCTGTGCACTGCGGCGAAACCGTGGCTCGGTAACCCGTATTCTGGACGTGCTAGAGCGCAAGGGGCTGGTATGCCGCCGCTGCGATGACGGCGACAAGCGTGTGAACAAAGTGTGCCTGACGGCCGAGGGAAGACGCTGGCAGCACAGTGCATGCACTGCGGCTAGCCAGGCCCTGGCCGACGCTAGCCAGGGCCTGCACGCCCTGCAGCAAGACCAGCTGCAGGCTGCGCTAAGGGTGGTTATACAAAACCTGGAAGCAGCCCCCATCCATGCCTAAAGCCCTGGTAGTAGGTGCCGGAATGGCCGGCCTGGCAGCCAGTATACGCCTGGCCCGCCTGGGCTACGACGTAGCGGTGTATGAGCAGCAAAGCGGACCCGGTGGCAAATTGAACGTGCTACAGCTGGATGGCTATCGCTTCGACACGGGGCCGTCCCTCTTTACCCTACCCGAGCTGGTAACCGAGCTGTTTTCCCTCTGCCAGGAAGATCCCGCGGCCTATTTCCAGTACAGGCGGTTAGACCCCATTACACGCTACTTCTGGGCAGACGGAACACGGCTAACAGCCTGGGCCGATCCCGAGCGTTTTGCCCAGGAATGCCAGCAGGTACTGGGTGCCCCAGCAGCCGAGGTGAGGGCCTTTCTGCAGCAGGCAGCCGCCAAGTATCGGCTGGCCGCCCCCTTCTTCCTGCAGCAGAGCCTGCACCGCCTGCACAGCTACACACGCCCCACTGCCCTGCGTGCCCTGCTGCAGCTGCCCCAGCTAGAGACTGGCCGAAGCATGGGCAGCGGGATAGACCGCCGCATCCGGCACCCCAAGCTGCGGCAGCTATTCCGCCGCTATGCCACCTACAACGGCAGCCACCCCGAGCGAGCCCCCGCTACCCTGAACCTGATCCCCCACCTGGAATTCAACCTGGGGGCCTACCTGCCGGTGGGGGGCATGTATGCCATAGCCCAGGCGCTGGAAGGGCTGGCCCGGCGGCAGGGCGTGCATTTCCACTACAACCAGCCGGTGGAACGCATAACGGTGGAGAAACAACGTGCCACCGGCCTACAGGTAAATGGCAGCCTGCTAGCAGCCGACCAGGTGGTGTGCAACCTGGATGTATTCTATGCCTACCACCGGCTGCTGCCAGACCAAAAGCCCCCCGAGCGAACCCTGCGGCAGGAACGCAGCAGCAGTGCGCTGATCTTCTACTGGGGGATAAACCGCAGTTTTTCCGAGCTGGATGTACACAACATTTTCTTTTCGGAGGACTATGCCGGGGAGTTCAGCGCGCTCTTTGCAGACCGAAGCCTGCACGCCGACCCCACCGTGTACGTACACATAACCAGCAAACAGGAGCCGCAAGATGCACCCGCAGGATGCGAAAACTGGTTTGTGATGATCAATGCGCCTAGCCTGGCCGGCCAGGACTGGGGCAAGCTGATCCCCCGTGCGCGGCAGCACATACTGGCCAAGCTGGAGCGCATGCTCGGGCAGCCCGTGGCCGCACGCATAGTGGCCGAGCAGGTACTCGGCCCCGAGCAAATACAGGCAAATACCGGCAGCTACCAGGGTGCCCTGTATGGCACGGCTAGCAACAACCGATTTGCAGCTTTTCTGCGCCACCCCAATTTTATCCACCGTATCCGCAACCTGTACTTCTGTGGGGGTAGCGTGCACCCGGGTGGGGGGGTGCCCCTCAGCTTACTTTCGGGTAAGATTGTGGCAGACTTGATTGCAAAGCGCTGATCCATGCAGCCTGGCTGAAAATCGGTGGTTTCTTGTATCTTGTAGGCTGAATGTTATGCGACCATAGCCTATGAACCTGACAATCAAGACAAAAATGCCGGAAGTTATCCTGAGGCCCTGGCAGGATGGCGACCAGCTTACCCTCAGCAGCATTGCCAACGACCTGGAGATATGGCGAAACCTGCGCGACCACTTTCCGCACCCCTACCGGCTGGAGGATGCGGAGGCCTGGGTAGCCACTGCCAGCAAGCAGCGCCCCCTGTACAACCTGGCCATTGTGCTGAATGGCAAGGTAGCCGGCGGGATAGGCATGGAGCCAGGCCGAGACATCATGCGCTTTGTGGGCGAAGTAGGTTTCTGGATAGGCACCAAGCACCAGGGCACCGGCATCCTGAAGGCCGCTATCCCGGCCTATGCCAAGTATGCCTTCGATAATCTGGGGTTCCGCTTCCTTACCTCCATGGTACTGGGCTGGAACGAAAAAGGCGCACACACCCTGGAGGCCTGCGGCTTTCAGCGGATGACCACCTACCCCAAGGCGGGCAATAAGGACCGCGAGTTTGTGGATGTACACCTCTACGGCATCTCCCCGAAACCCCAGCTCTAGCGGGGCGCGCGCCCCTGGGGGTAGTGGGCTAGCCGGGCAGGCCAAATCCAGTTTCTCCCGGCAAAGAGGCTGTATGAAAAGGCTTATTCGCTAGCTATACTTTTCATTCACCGCCTGGTACAGCTCAGGTGGGATGGGCACGGTGGCTGCGGGTGCCTTCGGCTGCGGCGGTTCCGGGCGTATCCAGTCTATATCGCCCTTCTGCCAGATGTATACCAGCCCCAGCAGCAGGATGCCGATAAAGAGGAAGGCCTCTAGTACAGCAAAGCTTGTCCAGCCGGGCACCGTTTTCAAGCCTGGGTCTGCATACACGGTGGCCCAGGGGAATAGCAGCAGCACCTCCACATCGAAGATCAGAAAGATGAGGGCCATCCCATAGTAGCGTACATTGAACTGATGCCAGGCGGTGCCCACAGGCTCCTCGCCGCACTCGTAGCTGCTGTTTTTTTCAGCATTGGGGCGGCGCGGAGCCAGCAGGCGGCTGGTAACCATTCCGCCCAGAATAAAAATAAGCCCCCCGGCTACGAAGAGTAGAATCTTGGCATACTCCTGCATAGGCATCTGTAATGGTGTAAAGATAAGGCAAAAGACCCGCCGCTCGCCCGCTATGGCGTGGGCTTTGTAGCTTTGTGTATGCTTTCACCCGAAGAGCGCGCCCTGGTGGCCCGGCATCTGGCCGATGACCCCACCCGCCTGGCGCTACAGCTGCGGCGGCAGGCGGGTGCACGGGCGGCCGTGGTGGCCACCCAGGTGGCACTGCTACAGCGGGCGCGGCACAAACTGCCCACCTGGGCCGCAGCCCGCTGCGAGCTGGAGCGTACGGCGCTGGAGCAGGCCAGCAGCGAGGCCGCAGCCGCACTCAGGTTTGCAGGCCTGCAGGGCGAGCGGGCTATAGACCTGACCGGGGGACTGGGGGTAGACAGCTGGCAGCTGGCCCGCCAGTACCGAGCGGTGCTATACGTAGAGCCGCAGCCCGAACGGATAGAGCTGGCCCGCCAAAACTTTGAGACCCTGGGGGTGCTGCCCCGCATGCAGCTGCTCCTCCATACGGCCGAATCGGCCCTGACCACCCTACCCGAGGCTGACCTGATCTACCTGGACCCAGACCGACGCGCCGATGGGGGGCGGCGCATCCGGCTGGAGGCCATGCAGCCAGACGTACTGCAGCTGATGCCACACCTGCTGGCCCTGGCCCCACGGGTGTGTGTCAAGCTAAGCCCCATGCTGGATGCACAGGAGCTGGCACGCAGGCTGCCCCAGGCCTGCCGCATAGAGGCACTGGGGCTGCAGGGCGAGTGTAAGGAGCTACTGGCCTGGGTGCAGCGAGAACCGGCATCTCCGCACCAGTGGCTGGCGCGGGGCCCCGGCTGGCAGGTAGCAAAGGGACAACCCCAGCCAAAGCTGGTACCGGTGGCCGAACCGGCTGTAGGCAAGCCCGATACCTGGGTGTATGAGGCCGACCCCGCTGTGTACAAGATGGATCTGCTAGCCGAGGCCGCCCAGCAGTACCTGAACGAGTATAGGCTAACAGGGCCGCGTGGCTATGCACTGAGTGATACCGATGCCCCTGCCTGGCCAGGTCGCCGCTGGCGGCTGGCAGGAACCCTGCCGGCAGCACAGCATGCCCTAAAAAAAATGCTAACCGCAGCGGGCATAACCGCCGCATTTATCAGTGGACGCGAATACCCGGAAAAACCAGAACTGCTGCGCAAAAGGCTGAAGCTGAAAGAAAGCAGCAAGCTTGGGCTGCTGTTTACCCCAGGGGCTGTATACCACGTGGAAACCGGGTAGACCCCATGGCCCTGAGGTGCCTCGCACTACCTAAACACTCGTACCCAAAGATAGATTATGGGGGGATGCAGCAGGAGACCGAATGCGCCAGTACTTTGATTGGACCGGCGGATTGGCAGATCAAAAATACTCGGCCCAACCCGTGCCCATATAGGCAGCGGGAAAAAGCCTGGGGTGTAGTACCTCAGCCAAAATCTCGAAGCCCTGCACCAGGCGCGGAGCCGGCCGGTTGAAGTAGCTACTGCCATTCAGCACGTACACCTGCTTACGCCTGAAAGCCCGCAGTGTACGGAAGTACTCATTCTGGTGTATATTCCGTACCGCTACCCCCGCCCCGTACAGATCCAGTCCGTAGGGGATCATCAGCAGCAGATCGGGGTCCAGCTCCGCTATCTGCTCCCAGCTGAGTATGCGGGCAGGGTGTGCCTCGGCCCCAAAAGGCTCGTAGCCACCTGCCAGACTGATCATCTCGGGTATCCACTGCCCCACACTGGTGGGTGGAGCAAAATTTTCCAGCGCCAAAACGGTAGGTTTCGGCTCATCCTTCAGCTTCTCCAGCTTTCGCTTGGTTTTCTCCAGGCGCAGGGTCATCTGCTTCACCAGCTCTACCCCCTTGTGCGGGGCACCTACCTCAAAGGAAATGACCTCTATACTCTCCATCACCTCATCCATGCTCTCGGGGGCAATGGACACCAGCTTGCATTCTTGACCTAGGTAATCACTCAGGGCCTTGCTCACCTCTGCAAAGGGGATATTCAGCTCTCGCGTAAGGCACTGGGTGATGACGATATCCGGCTTTAGTTCCTTGAGGCTATCCAGCTCTACCTGATAGATAGAGAGCGCTGCTTGCAGCAAATCTTTCCCATCGGCAGCGCGTGGGCTGGACATCGGCCTGCTGATGCGCGGAGCCGTAACCACCGGTACGCTGCCCACGCGCGCGGGATAGTCACTATCGTGGCTACGCCCCACCAGCTGACCGGCAAATCCACACTCGGCCACAATCTCGGTAGCGGCGGGCAATAGGGATGCAATTCGATGATGTGCCATAGGTAGACAAAGATGCTGCAAATATTACACAATGCCTGCATAGATCAAAAAGATTGCCGGGCGCTGGTGCAGCTCGGGCAGGGGGCGTGCGTGCCAGCTGCCTACGGCGGCACTATAGATGTAGGGGGTGGTGGCACCCAGGTCTGCCGCCACCCCCAGGCGTGTATCGGGCTGCAGCACCTCCATGCAGGCCTGCAGTAGCTGGCGGTTTCGGTAGGGTGTTTCCATAAACACCTGGGTCATGTCCTGCTGGCGGCTTTGTAGTTCCAAGCTACGCAGGGCTTTTCGGCGTGCACCTTCGGCTACCGGCAGGTAGCCCTGGAAGGCAAAGCGCTGGCCCTGCAGGCCACTACCCATGAGTGCCAGCAGGATGCTGCTGGGGCCTGCCAGTGGCCGCACAGGCACCCCCAGCTCATGCGCCCAGGCCACCAGGCGCGCACCCGGATCGGCTACGCCAGGTGCCCCGGCATCGCTCACCAGCCCCAGGGCCTGGCCCTGCAGGGGCAGCTGGGCCCACTGCATCAGCTCTACATCGGGGGTATCTGGCCGCAGCTCATACAGGTGGTAATCTCCTACCAGGCCCGTATCTAGCCCATCGGCCCGGGCTGCCTGGGCCACAAAGCGGCGGGCCGGGCGGGCATGTTCCACCACCAGGTGGCGTAGCTGCAGCAGGCAGCTGCGTGCTTCTGCCGATATGCCCCACAGAGACTGCTCTTGCAGGGGGCTGGGTATGAGGTACAGGGCTGGCTCCATGCCGCAAAGCTACACAGCCTTGCCCAGCAGTTTAGCCCATGCGGGTGGCGTTGTAGCTGGAATTTCGTACTTTTCCGGCATGCAAATACAGCGGGTTATTCTTATGTTACTCTGCCTACTTGGCCTGGTAACTTGTTTCATGCCTTGGGTTATTTTTGGCGTAGACAATGGAAGTGTGTATGAGACCCTATTTATCTCAAACGCGTTCAACCTAAGTACCACGCGCCTATATGGGCCGCTGTGCTTTGCGCTATATATGGTACCGCTCTATGTATTGATGGGCAGGGCGCGTCGGCATCCCTTCTCCAGGGGCAGGCGGCTGCTGGTAGGCCTATGTGGCGTAGGCGTTCTGGTAGTGTCCATCGCCTTTATGGCAAACTTTACGCAGGTTTCTGTGCAGCATACCAATATCCGAACAGGCACTAGCAGTATAGAAGAAACCCATTTTGGCAGCGGCATTTATTTAAGCATGTTGTGCGGGCTGCTTATTTTTCTGGCGGCGGTAGTGTGGGGTAGCAGGCTGCGGAGCAGCACACCTGCACGCCCTACTGGTGAGGAGGCTCAGCAGTAGCCTTGCGCAGTGCGGGTGTGTAGCGATCACCCACATACAGCAGCCGTTTGCTGGGTGGAATGCCTACTCGAGTGGCTAGGTGGCTAGGGCGTTGCCATCGCTACATCGTCATTCCCGCCGGGGATAACCACCAGATAGCGTTTTTCCAGCGTAAGGTGCCGCCAGCTTGGCCGCAGAAAGGGCAACGAAAGTGCCTGTACCTTAAAATAGTCGTAACTATACACCCGCTCTACCGGCAAGCGGCCCTTTATTAGCCCATATCCCTCGGCCGTGGTGTACACCCACAGCCTGCCCACCTCCATGTGGTAGGCCTGCAGGGCACGCAGGTCTACATCAGCGCTATCGGTGTTGATCTTGTGGGTGTAGTGCCCGGCATAAAAGTCGAGCGAATGCAGGTGGGTGCGGAACTGCACGGTGCGTGCAATCGGCACCTGGTGCTTCTTAAGCTCCTGGGCCACTGGTATGCTGCTCTGATAGGTGAGCAGATTGGGGTAAAAATGGGCATTCATAATAAACCCGCCCCCCAGCACCACTACGAAAAGCGGCACAAACAACTGTGCCATGCGGTTTTTGCGGAAGTGCCAGAGCAGCCACACAGCTGCCAGGAGGGTGGCCGCCAGCACAGCCCACAGCAGGGGCTGACGTGTGGGGAAAACGGTAGAAAGCACCCAGCCTGCCAACGCCAGTACACCCAGAATCAAAAAAAGGTGGAAACCCAGCAGTACGCGGCTCCAGACACGCATACTAGCCACCTGCTGCAGGGCGCGTGCTGCCAGGATAGACCCGAAGGGTAGCAAAACAAACAAGTAGTGTGGCAGCTTGTAGCGGCTGCTGCTGAGCCCTACAAAGAGGAGAATAAAACCGCCCGCCGTAAGAAACTCCTGCATGCCGCGCAGCCTGAGGCCCTGGCGAAAAAGGCGCCACACGTCGGCAACTATCTGCCCAAACACCAGTAGCGACCAGGGAAAAAACACCCACAGCGCCACGTGTAAAAAATAATACCATCCGCTGTCATCTGCCCATTCGCTAGCGCCTGTAATGCGGCCAAAGCTCTGGGTCCACAGATAAAACTCGGGGCCCTGCCAGCCAAACTGCATGTACAAGCCGTAGAGCATGGGCAGCAGCATAAGGGCTAGCAGCAGCAGGCCCACCAGCCACTCAAAGCGAAAAAACTCCTTCCAACGGCGGGCCATCACCAGGTGGATGGTAAAAGCCAGCGCAGGGGCCATCAGCCCCATCGGGCCCTTGGCCAGCAGCCCCAGGCCAATGCCCAGAAAGGGCAGCATAAAGTGTGTAACCCGCTGATCCTGTAGGTAGGCCAGCAGCATCCAGCTACTGAAGGCTACACTGCCAAACAGCAAGCCATCTGTCTTTACATCCAGCACCATGATGAAAAACCCCAGCGAACTACCGCACATCAGGCTGGCCATCAGGCCAATGCGGTGGCTGTACAGACGGCGGCCCATGCCATATACGCTAAGCAGGCCCAGCAGGCCAAAAAGAAGCGTAGGTAGCCTGAAGCTCCAGCCTGCCACACCGAACAGCCGGTAGCTCAGGCTGCCCAGCCAGAAAAGGAGCGGGGGTTTATCCAGGTAGTCGTGGTCCATTTCGCGCACCTGCAGGTAGTTGCCCTCCTCTAGCATCTGCCGGCTCATGTGGGCATACTGTGCGCTGTCCAGGTCGATAATCGGTACCATCAGGCCCAAGCCATAGATGACGCACAGACCTCCGAGGAGGAATAGCGCCATCCTGCTGAGCCAGAAAGGCTCCTCTGCCGGTTTCTTCTTTCGGTTCATGCCGCGATTTTGTCAAAATTAGCCATTTTTACTGCTGATGAAGAGAATCTTTTGGCTGCTGCTGCTGGCACTGCCGGCCTACCTATGGGCACAGCGGGACTGCAACGCCCTGCCTGGCACGGTGGCAGCGCAGGTAGCAGCAGCCGATAGCCTGGCCGGAGAGCCCAAACAGGCCCAATACAGCCAGATATGGCACTGCCTATTGCCAAAAATAAAACACCTGGACTATGAAAAACTGGATAGCCTGGACAAACTGGCTGTGCTGCAGCTACGCAATGAACTGGGTGCTAGCCAGCTAAGGCAGGCCAACTACCGGGAGGCTAGCCACTGGCTCTTGCCGAGGCCGGATATGCCCGAGACCGATACCCTGAGCCTGGCATACGCCGTGCTGCTGCATAACCGTGCGGTGCTGTATCAGCAGACGGAACGCTGTGCAGAAGCTATACCCGTGTACCGGCGTGCGCTAAACATTAAGCTGAAAACACTGGGCAACGAGTGGCACCTGACTGTGGCTGAGACCTTTAACAACCTGGGCCAGTGCTACCTGGAGCAGCAGGACTACGAAACCGCAGCCTACACCTTCATGCGGGCAGGGGGCATCCTGGTGGAAAAACGGGGGCCCAAAGACATAGATGTAGCAAACGTAAGCCTAAGCCTGGGGCGTGCACAGATGCTGATGGAGGAGTATGCCCGGGCAGAGGCTACCTACAAGGCAGCCCTGCACGTGCTAGATGGCTACCAGCCCACCGAACAGGTGCTTATCCTGGCAGGGCGGGCAGCACGCGGGCTGGCAGGTGCCCTGCTGAAGCAGGGAAAGGAGCAGGATGCGATAAAGGTACTGGGCATCCTGCTAGAGGACTTTGAGGCACAGGCAGCCACAGTACCCGCCCAGGAAGTGGTAGAGGCCTGGCGCCTGCTAGGGCACTGCTTTGAGCAGCAGCAGCTGTATCAGCAGGCCGCAGACAGCTATACACGCGCCTATGCCAGGATGCAGGAAACAGGCCAGCCCATACCACCAGCCATGGCCTATGATGTGGGACGCATGCGGCTACTGCTACTGGACTATAACCAAGCCGATAGGTGGCTGTGGGAGGCCACCGAGGGAAAGGACCTGGCTGTAACCCAAGAGGCCCTGAAAGCCCTGAAACTGCTGTATGAAGCCACCGGAAACACCCGGCAGCTACAGAAAGTAACCCGCATGCAGGCACGCCTGTAGACAAGGTGAATGCCCGGCAAAACGGAACAAGAACGAACAAGCCAAAGACCGAGCGGCGCCTGGCACGAGAACATAACCCGAAGCTCCCCCTCAAATCTGTAGAGCTTCTCTCTGGCTAAACGAGTCAGTTTCAGGTGCTATTTGTGTGTAAAGTGGCCGTCTCTTCGTGAAGTAGAAGTAGAAAGGGCCACTGGGTCTCTCTTACTCCAGTACGATACGCTGCACGGCATCACCGGCATGGCCACTTATGCTCAGCAGGTAGGTGCCGGCAGCCACACCGGCTACATCTAGCTGATATGTGGTACCGCCAAAGCTGCTACGGGCAACCTCCTGGCCCTGCCGGCTCAGTAGTCGCACGGTATAGGTGCCACTCTGTGCCACCGCCAGGTTCAGCTGGCCGCGCACGGGGTTGGGGTACACCTGCAGGCCTGCCAGGGTGCCAGCACGACCCCGGGCGTTGGTACCCTGTACAGTCAGCACGGCCGGGGCACTGGTTAGGGGTGAGCCACAGTCGCCACTTACCACCACCGTGTAGCTACCGGCATCGGCAGGCGAAACGGATGCCAGTGCATAGCTGCCAGCCGTGGCACCGGCAATATTCACATCACCTTTGCGCCACTGGTAGCCCAGGCCACTGCCGGTGGCAACTACGCTTAGGACAACAGCCGTACCAGCAGCCACTGTCTGGCTAATGGGCTGGGTACTGATGGCCACCTCGGTCGGGCGGGTAATGCTCACCTCGTCGATTGCATTCGTACAGCCGCTGGCAGATACCGTGTAGCGGAAGGTATACGTGCCGGGTACAGTCAGGTTATTGGCCGTATTGCCACTGAAACTGGCACTTGCGCCCATCGGCTGGCTCACCACACTCCAGCTGCCCGTGCCATTGGTGGCGGTGGGGCTAAGGGTGTAGCTATTTCCGCAGGTGCTGGCATCGGCACCTGCATTGGCCACTGGCAGGGGGTTCACGGTAATAGACAGGGTATCAGAGAACGCCTGTGCACTGCTATTGTCTGTTACCCTGCGGCGATAGTAGGTGGTACCCACAGTGTTTTGCACGGGGGCATCGTAGGTAGCATCCGTGGCACCCACAATGTTGGCATAGGTACCCGTTAGCGTGGCGCTGCTCTGCCACTGGTAGCTGCGCGGTGCCGTCCCCCCCGTAGCAGCAGCCACGCTGGTAAAGGCCGCCGGGTCGCCCCCCAGGCAAACCGTCTGGTTGGCCGCTATGTCGCCACCAGCCAGGGGCGCAGGGCGATTGGAAAGGGGAATATCATGATTTTGCGGGCAATCGGTATTAGTAGGCACGGCACCCCCTCCCCCAAATGCCAGAAAGGAAATATCGTAGGCGGGAAAAGTGACCGTAGAACTGGGGGTAATAGAGACGGTAGCCGTCAGTGCAGTAACGCCATCACAAAAATTTGCATCGTTCTTGTAGTAAACATTATAAGCTGCGGTAGAACCACAGCCAGCACCTCCAAACGAGGTCTCCAAAAGCAAAACTATATTCAGGTCATTCAGTAAAAGGGTGAAATTATCCCCCGTGTTTGTGCTAACCGTAACCGAGTTAACCGTCCATCCTGCAGGCAGGTTCTTGACCCCTATGATAGGACGATAGGGCAGCAATTCGCAGTCAAGCCCCGTCCCATCCTCAAAATCAGCTGCCAGCTGCACATTGAAGGCGGTACCGGCGGTGTAGGTAAAAGGTTCGCTGGTAATTCTCACATTGGAGAGCTGGGCCAGGGCGAAGCCAGAAATAGCGAGGCAAAGGAGTATCAGTTTTTTCATACAGCAAAAAAATGGAAGACCTTGTTTTACCAAAGTTAAAGACCAGGCCGCTCCCCATGCAAGCTATTTACCCAAATGCGCCAAAAAAGCGGACAAATTCACCGCCAAGCCCTACTTTTGGGGATGAAACTGCTGAGACCAAACTATGTGCCCCTGGGTATCCTCCTGCTCATCTGCGTGCTGGCCGGATGCGAAAGCGACACCCCCCAGGGCCAGGCGGTGGAGCTGAAAGGCCCCGAACTGGGCACCCCGGCTATCGCCCTGAAGACCCAATTTGACGCCGAGCAGGCCTACCAGTATGTGGCGCGGCAGGTGCAGTTTGGCCCCCGGGTGCCGGGCACGGCGGCCCACCGGCAGTGCGGAGACTGGCTGGTGCAGGAGCTAAAGGCACTGGGTGCCGAGGTGCACGAGCAAAAAACCGAGCTACGCAACCACCTGGGCCAGCTTATACCGATCCGCAACATCATTGCCTCCTATCAGCCCGATGCCAAAAGCCGCATCATGCTAAGTGCACACTGGGATACACGCCCACTGGCCGACGAAGACCCGAGTAACCCGGCCGGCAGCCTGGATGGCGCAAATGATGGTGCCAGTGGCGTGGGCGTGCTACTGGCGCTGGCCCGTGCGCTGAAAGAGCAGCAACCCGGCATGGGGGTAGACATCTTCCTGTGGGATGCTGAGGATGGCGGCGTGAGTGGCAACGACAACAGCTGGTGCCTGGGCAGCCGCTACTGGGCACAGCATCCGCATCGGGCCAATTACACCGCACAGTTTGGCATCAACCTGGATATGGTGGGTGCTGCACAGGCCACCTTCCCGCAGGAAGGATGGGGCGCACAAACAGCCGGAGCCATACAAGACCGGCTGTGGCAGCAGGCCCACAGCCTAGGCTATGGGCAGTACTTCCCGTTTGCCGAGCTGGGCAGCATCCTGGACGACCACTCGGTAGTGGGGCAGCTAACAGGCATACCGTACCTGGACATTATTCACCTGCGGCTGGATGCCCGCGAAGGCAGCTTTTTTGAGCACTGGCACACACAGGGAGACAGGCTGGAGGTGATAGACAAAAAAACCCTGGAGGCCGTGGGCACTACCCTGCTGCACTTCATCTTTTCGCTTCCGGCCTAGCAACACGCCAGAGCGAAACTGCGCCCACGCGCCCAACCAGTGCCAGGTGGGGGGGCGGAAAGCGCCAGCGGAAGGCTGAGTCCAGCAGCACCACATAGTCTACCGGCTGGCCATGCCAGCTGAAGTCCGTATAGCCAGGCCGTTTCAGCGCATACAGGGTCAGGTTCGGCGTATCATCTGGCAGGCATAGCACGTGTGCCGTAGGGGGCACCTGTGCATCCAGTAGCTGCCGAAAATGAGGATCGGACCGCAAAACCGGGTGTAGATACTCGCGGCCTGCACCATAGTAGTTGCTATGCAGCTGCATGCGTGCATAGCCCAGGTGCAGCAGGGCCCACAGGCCCAGCAGAACCTGGGCAAGGCGGGCACGACGACCCGGCCCGGGCTGAGACCAACCACCCAGTATAGACCACAGGGGCACCACCAGGATCCATAGAAAGGGCAGGCTGAAGTAATCGTGCGGCATAAAGCCCGTAAAAAGCAGCACGAAGCCCAGCAACGATACCCCCAGCATAGCCCACAGCCAGGGGCGGAGTGGATGGCGGCGGAGCAAGCCCCAAACCAGCAGTCCGGCAAGCACCAGCAGCATCCACCGGGAGGTGTACAGGCTGCCCCAATTCAGGATCATGGTATGGATGTCGGCTACCGGGTCGGCACTATCCCAGATGGGCAGGGGCGACAGCAGAAAGTAGTCCGCATGGCGGCTAGCATACCAGCGTGCATAGCCCCACCAAAGCACATTGAGCAGCAGGGGGAAAAGGCCCACCAAAAGGCCCGCTAGCAGGGGCCACACAGCCCGCCGGCTGCGTAGCCACCAAAGGGCCTCTGCAAGCAAAATGGCCGCATACGGAATAAGCGCCGTAACCTTGAAAAGGCCAGCCAGGCCAAAGCCGGCACAGAATACCAGCGCATACGCCCGCACCTGCCACCGGGGGGCAGCGGGCGGGCTGTACCGTAGCCTGAAATAAGCCCACAGGCCCCAGGCCGCGTAGGCCAGGGCAATGATATCGGGCAAATAACTGCTGCCGTAGTAGGCCACCACCGGGAAGCCCAGGTATACCAGCGGCGGCACCAGCGCCTGCAGCCGGCCCAGCCGGACTGCCCGGCCACAGGCATACAGGCCTAGCAGCAGGGCCAAAAGATGCAGGCCCAGCACAAACCGCAGGCTGAACTCGGCAGTGCCAGCAGGGCCCTGCGCCACCAGCCAGTACCAAAAGGGAAACTCGCTCAGGATGCGCGGGTCGCCCTCAAAGAGGTTCCAGGTTTCCGGTGCCCAAAACGGTGCCCCCGCCTGATATCGATCTATCACACTCAGCACATCGGCCTGCCGCCAGATGTGGATGCAGCAGGGTGGGTACGACCAGTACCGGGCATAATCATACAGCCCCAGCAAAATAGCCGCAAAAAGTACCAGCACCAGGAGCCGATACATCCATCTTTTATTAAAGCGAGCTGCCATCATCATCAAAGATACGAGCTAACAAACAAGTGACACCTGCGGCCAGTAAGGGGCAAGTGCATGGTGCCCGCACAGAAAAAAATGAGCACTAGCGGGTACCGCGCCTGATGAAAATTTATCGGGATCTTTGACGATGGAATGGACCCGATGCTACACCTATGACCGGCCCGGCGAAGACCCCCAAAGCGACCCGAATCGCTCTACCTTTGAGCGCGATTGGGACCGGCTCATCTTCTCCAGCGCCTTTCGCAGGCTGCAAAACAAGACACAGGTCTTCCCGCTCCCCAACGAAGTGTTTGTGCACAACCGGCTGACCCACAGCCTGGAGGTGGCAAGTGTGGGCCGATCTCTGGGCAGCATGGTGGGCGAGCAGCTGGTGCGAGAGGAACCCGAGATTGCAGACCACGAAACAAGCCGAGACTTCTACCTGAACCACCTGAAGACCGTGATAGCTGCTGCCTGCCTGGCGCACGACCTGGGCAACCCGGCCTTTGGCCACTCGGGCGAGGATGCCATCTCCAGCTTTTTTCAGCAAAACCAGGACAAGCTGTATGCAAACAAACCCCTGACGAAGTACTACAGCAAGGCAGAGTGGAAAGACCTGATCCGCTATGAAGGGAACGCCAATGCCATCCGGGTACTGACTAAGCCCAAGGCCGAGCTGGAGCATGGGGAGTTTCAGCTGTGCTATACCACCCTGGCGGCCATTCTTAAATACCCCTGCACCTCGGGCCTGAACGACAAGAAGCTGCTGCACCGCAAAAAATACGGGGTATTTCAGTCCGAACGGCACATCCTGCAGGCCGTGGCCGAGCGCACAGGCATGCAGCCCGATGGCGGAAGCGGCAAGCAGCTTGCCTACCGGCGCCACCCATTTGTGTACCTGGTAGAGGCGGCAGACGACATCTGCTACAGCATTATCGACCTGGAGGATGCGCACAAACTGGGCATCCTCTCCTACGCAGAGTGCAGGGAACTGCTGCAGCCCCTATGCCTGCTAGATGAGGCCACCACCGAGGCGCATCTGGCCCAACGCCTGGCTCAGTTTAGAGACGATCACAATGCGCAGATTGGCTACCTGCGGGCCAAGGCCATCAACGGCCTGGCTAAGGCAACGGTCCGACAGTTCATCGCCCACCGGCGGTCCATCCTGGCGGGTACGTTCACCCATTCCCTGGTAGATGCACTGAACGCCGAGCTAGAGCAAAACGGGCGGCCTAATGTGCTGAAAGAAGTTAAAAACATCAGTGTACAAAGGATCTACAACCACAGCTCGGTGGTGCGTATCGAACTGAGTGGCTACCGCATCTTCCACGGCCTGCTAGATGTATTCCTGGAGAGCACACTCCTACTGGGCGCTGGCAAGGGGCTATCCAGCTATCAGGAAAAAGCATTCGGCCTGATACCGAGCCAATTTGGCATTCAGGAAACACAATCGCCCTATGAGAAGACGCTGCGGCTGCTCGACTTCCTGTCGGGCATGACCGACCCCTTTGCCCTGAAGCTGTACCGAAACCTGAATGGCATAGAAACCCCCGGCGTGCATGCCTAGCTACCTAGGCCGCCCCGTGCATCGCGCAGGCGGATTGTCTTCTCCAGCAGCTGGCCACCTCGCTGCAGCCGTAGCCGGATGGCATCTCCCGGGCGGTAGCGGGCCACCTGCTCCTGCAGCTCGCTGGCACTGGCCACAGGCACACCCTGCACGGCCACCAGTACATCGCCCTGGCGCAGGCCAGCACGCCCCGCGCTGCCGCCCGGCACCAGCCCCACCACCAGGGCACCCTGCAGCGTGGGTAGCTTGTACTCGCTGGCCGTGTGGGCAGATATATCCTGGATGCTAACGCCCAGGAAGGCCCGCTTCACCTCGCCATAGCGGATCAGGTCGGCCACCACCTTGCGCACCAGCTGGCTGGGCACCGCAAAGCTATAGCCCTGAAAGCTGCCTGTTTCGGTAGCAATGGCCGTATTGATGCCAATCAGCTCTCCATCCAGGCTCACCAGGGCACCGCCACTGTTTCCGGGGTTTACAGCAGCATCTGTCTGGATAAAGCTCTCGATGGAGTAGTCTTGCCCACGGGCAGCCACCGACTGCCGCCTGAGCAGGCCTATATTCCGCGCCTTGGCAGACACGATGCCGGTGGTTACGGTACTGGTAAGCTGGTAGGGGTTGCCCACAGCCAGCACCCACTGGCCTATGCGCACCGAATCCGAGTTACCCATCCGCAGGCTGGGCAGGCTGTCGGCACCGGCGTCTATCTTCAGCACGGCCAGGTCTGTATGCGGGTCTTTGCCCACCAGGCGGGCCGGAAAGCTGCGCTTGTCATTCAGGGTAACCTGTATGCCCTCGGCTTCGGCCACCACATGGTGGTTGGTAACCAGGTAGCCATCGGCAGTGAGGAGTACCCCGCTGCCAGAAGAGGCCTCGCTGAAGCGGCCAAAACTGCCCTGTGTGCTGATGTACACCACAGCGTGTACCGATCGACTGGCCGCGTACTCAAAATTGGTACCCGGCACCTGTGCGGCATGCACCGCAGACGGGTGCACGGCTGCCGCAGGCTGTATGTGCTGGTCAATACGCATCTGCTGCTGCAGGCGCGCTATTTTTCGATCCGAAATCCAGCTGAATAACAGCCCGCCCACCAGCAAACCACCGATAAAGACCGTGGCAAAGGGAAATAACCTAGTGTACATACCAGAAATAACGGCTATTTTCGCTAAAAGTGCCAGAAAGTCATCCGGATATAGAAACAGGGATTGTGATGCGCAGCGTGGGCAGCAGCTACGATGTGCGCCTGCCAGATGGCCGCGCCCTAACCTGCACCCTGCGCGGCAGGCTGCGGCTGGAAGAGAACAAGGCAACCAACCCGGTAGCCGTGGGAGACCACGTGCGGGTAGACCTGCAGGGCGAGAGCCCCGTGATAGCGGATGTGCTGCCGCGCAGCAACCACCTGATACGTAAAGCGGTAAAAAAGAGCGCACGCTACCAAGTGCTGGCCGCTAACATTGACCAGGCCATCTGCGTGGCCTGTATCGATCTGCCGTTTACCCCACTGGGCTACATAGACCGCTTCCTGGTAATGGCCGAAGCCTACCACATCCCGGCGGTACTGGTGTTCAACAAGGTAGACCTGCTGGCCAAGGACAAGCACCTGCAAAAGCTGGTAGCCTTTGCCGAGCTGTACCGGCAGCTGGGCTACCGGGTAGAGGTGCTGAGTGCCCTGGAGGCCGACTTTCGCCAGCATGTGGTGGCCTTGCTAAAAGACAAGGTAAGCTTTCTGGTAGGGCTGAGTGGGGCCGGAAAAAGCAGCCTGGTAAACCTGGCAGACCCTGGGCTAAACCTGCGCACCGGCAGCATCAGCCTGCACAGTGGCAAGGGGCGGCATACCACCACTTTTGCCGAGATGCACCCCCTTTCCTTTGGCGGCTATGTGATAGATGCACCAGGCTTCAAGGAATTTGACCTGGTAGACATAGCGCGGGCTGAGGTAAGTCATTACTTCCCGGAGATGCGCCAGCTGCTGCCGCTGTGCAAGTACCACAACTGCACGCACACCTACGAGCCCGGCTGTGCCGTAAAGGACGCCCTGGCCATGGGCGAGATTGCCGAGAGTCGCTTCAACACCTACCTGAACATGCTGGAGGCGATGGAAAAGCCCTACTAGCACCCCCTGTTGATCCTCCGTCAGTTTGTGGGTCGGTAGCCATTCCAAGCTTCCCCCCCCCGGGGGGGATCAGGCTCTCAATGCGTGGCCTAGTCGCCCAGCTCGCGGGGCATGGCTGCATACTCAGGCAGGGGGTCTACATGGGCAAACTCGGCCAGGCGGCTCAGCACCCGCTTCATATCCATAGGCAGGGGGCTCTCAAAAAACGTCCACTCGCCCGTGGCAGGGTGCAGAAAGCCCAGGTTCTTGGCATGCAGGGCCTGTCGACTCAAAATAGCCAGGTTCTCCTCCATAAAGCGCTGGTAAAAGGTGCTCTGCTTGCCCCGCAGGATACGGTCGCCCCCGTAGAAGGGGTCGCCCATCAGGGTATGGTTCTTGTATTTAAAGTGTACGCGGATCTGGTGCGTGCGGCCTGTCTCCAGCTTGCAGCGCACCAGGGTGGCTACGCCAAAGCGCTGCAACACCTCGTAGTGCGTAACGGCGTGCTTGCCCATACTGCCATCCTCGTATACCATAAAGCGCTGGCGCTGGGTGGGGTGCCTACCTATATGGCCCACAATGGTACCCTGGTCCTCGGCCACATCGCCCCACACAATAGCCCAGTAGTTGCGAAACGTAGTACGGTCGTAAAACTGGCGGGCGAGCGAGTTGAAAGACTGTTCGTTTTTAGCAATCACCAGCAGGCCGGTTGTGTCCTTATCTATGCGGTGCACCAGGCCGGGGCGGATGGGGTCGCTCCCCTTGGTTTTGGCAAAGTCGGTCTCGTTGAAGTAATACAGCAGGGCATTTACCAGGGTGCCCCGGTAGTTGCCACTGCCGGGGTGGCACACCAGGCCCGCAGGCTTGTGCACCAGCACCAGGTGTTCATCCTCATAGGCTATGTTCAGCGGAATATTCTCGGCCAGTAGGTCGGGCTGCGGCGGATAGGGCAGGATCATGCTCACCTCATCGTAGGCCCGTATCTTGTGGCTGCTTTTTACCACCTCGTCATTCACCCGGATAAAGCCCGCCAGGGCCGCATTCTGTATGCGGCTGCGGCTTACGTGCCGGATGCGGTTGGCCAGGAAGTGGTCCACCCGCATGGGCTCCTGCCCGGGGTCTACCCGGATGCGCTGGTGCTCGTATATACGGATGTCGTCCGCCTCATCCAGGCCAAACTCCTCGGGGTCGTAGTCTATCGGTATCGGTTTATCGCTGTTCATGGCTGTTCATTCCCCAGAACGAGCTTACTTAAAGAAATCGTTCAATATCACAAAAGCCATCAGGCTAAGCAGCAGCAGCATGCCTATCTGCTGGGCTACCTCGCGCACACGCAGGCTGGGCTCGCGGCCCGTTACGGCCTCTATCAGCAGAAACACCAGGTGGCCCCCGTCCAGGGCGGGTATGGGCAGTATGTTCATCAGCGCCAGCACCATGCTGATGAGGGCCATCATCTCCAGGAAGCCGCGCAAGCCGCCGCGCAGGGTGGCCTTGTCCCACATCTTGGCTATCCCTACGGGGCCACTCAGGCTCTTGGTTACATCGGCATCGCCGGAGAATACCTTACCCAGACCCTTCAGGTTCTGGCTCACTGCGGAAAAGGCAAGCGCCGTGCCCCGGCCTATACTGCCCAGAAAGCCGTAGGACTTCTGCTCGGTGGCCAGGGTATCGGCAGACCCCAGTCCCAGCTGATCCGTCTTGCCCAGGGGCACTTTCACCTCATAGGTGGTGGTGCTATCCTGCCCGGTACGGGAAAAGGTGAAGCGGAAAGTCTTTTTCTCCGTTTCGCCCAGTAGCATCTTCTCCTTGGTGAGCAGGCGCAGAAACTGCTCAAAGGTTACGATCTCCTTGCCCTGAAAGCCTACAATGCGATCTCCGGTGCGGATACCCAGGCCTTTTGCCGTTGGTGCAGCGCCGGTCGTATCCACCCATACGCGGTTGCCCACCCAGGGCATCAGTACAGATGCTTTGATCGGGTCTTCCTGTATCTCGGCAAAGTAATTGATCATCCCATTGGGCACCGTAATCTTTACGCGCTGGCCGCTACGTTCCACCTCATACCAGGCATTGTCTTCCAGGAGTATGCCGGGGGTTGCCACCTCGTCGAAGTACTGGATGGGCTGGCCCATAAAGGTCAAGAGCTTATCTCCCGACTCAAAGCCCAGGCTGTCTCCCAGGCTACCCTCCAGCACATACAGCTTCTGTACAGCCTTGTTGGAGACCTTGGTCTCGCCGTACAGGCCCACCAGGCCCGAATAGATCAGGATGGCCAGCAGCACATTCATGGTTACGCCCCCCACCATCACGATCATGCGCTGCCACACCGGCTTGCTGCGGAACTCCCAGGGCTTGGGGGCTTCGCGCATCTGCTCCTTGTCCATGCTCTCATCTACAATGCCGCTAATCTTCACATAGCCGCCCAGGGGGATCATGCCCACCCCATACTCGGTGCCGCCCTTTTTGAAGGAAAATAGCTTTCGGGGCCAATCAAAAAACAGGAAGAATTTTTCTACCCGCATGCCAAAGAGGCGGGCGGGTAAAAAGTGGCCAAACTCGTGGACGATGATGAGCACACTAAGGCCGGCAATCAAGAGGCCTATCAGACGAAGAATATAGACGAGGGTTTCCATGTTAAAAAAAAGACTGGGGATGGGGAGTAAGGGGCTACACCAGGGCAGCCACCTGTTGCCGGGTTTCGGCATCGGTTAGCAGCAGGTCTTCCAGCTGGGGGTTGGGTATGGCAGGCACCCTGTGCAGGGCAGCCTCTACCAGGTCATATAGTTGGGTAAAACGGATTTTTTCTTCCAGGAAGGCCTGTACGGCCACTTCATTGGCGGCATTCAGCACGCAAGGGCGGTTTCCGCCATCGCGCAGCACCTCGGCGGCAAAGTCCAGGCTGCGAAATACGCTGTGGTCTACTGGCTCAAAGGTTAGCTGTGGATAGTTGGCAAAGCTGAACCCTGGCTCATCTGGCTGGGCGTGCGGCAGCCGGTCGGGGTAGCTTAGGGCATACTGGATGGGCACGCGCATGTCTGGCAGGCCTAGCTGGGCTTTCCAGCTGCCATCTACAAAGGCCACCAGGCTGTGCAGGATGCTCTGAGGGTGCACTACCACCTCTATCTGGTCTTGCGGTAGGTCAAACAGCCAGCGGGCTTCTATCACCTCCAGGCCCTTATTCATCATGCTGGCGCTGTCTATGGTTATTTTGGCCCCCATTTCCCAGTTGGGGTGCTTCAGGGCCTGTGCGCGGCTCACCTGTGCCAGGCGCTGGGTATCGTAGCCCCTGAAAGGGCCACCGCTGGCCGTAAGCACCAGCTTTTGCACCCGGTGGGCAGGTTCGCCCTGCAGGCACTGGAAGATGGCGCTGTGCTCACTGTCTACGGGCAGGAGCTGTACACCTCGGGCACGCACACGCTGCATCACCAGCTCGCCTGCCACCACCAGGGTTTCCTTGTTTGCCAGGGCTATCTGCTTGCCCGCCTCTATGGCTGCCAGGGTGGGCTGCAGGCCCGCAAAACCCACTATGGCCCCCAGCACGGTGTCCACCTCGGGCAGGGTGGCGGCCTCTATCATACCCTGTAGCCCCGCGGCAGTGCGTATGCCCGGCAGATCTGCCAGGGCGGCTGTTAGCTCTGCATAGCGGCTTTCGTCGCCAATGACAACCAGCGAGGGGCGGAAGCGGCGGGCCTGCGCCACCAGTAGGTCCAGGTTCCGGCCTGCTGCCAGGCTGCTTACCCGCAGCTGGGGGTGTGCGGCCACTACCTCCAGTGCCTGGGTGCCTATACTACCAGTGCTGCCTAGTAGCGCAATGTGCTGGTTCTCTTGTTTCGCCAAAGCCATGAATGTGGCGTAAATATAGGCTTAATATGAGCTGCTGTATCGCCGCCTGTCACAAAGCTGGCCTCTGCCGCCCGTCCAGTTTTGCACGAGCAGAAACCTGTAGCGCACAAACAGCACCCGGCCCCTCCCGGAGACTACATCATGTGGCGGCTAGAAGGCCAGATAGGCCAGCAGGGCCATAATGCCCAGCACCATCAGCAGGGCATAGTGCTGCACCAGGCCTGTCTGAAAAAGCTTCAGAGCCGAACCAAATACATTCACAATGCCAGCGGTAGCATTTACCACGCCATCTACTACGTATTTGTCGAAGGGGGCCACGATGAAGCGGCTAATGGCCACAAAGGGGCGAATGAGAAGCGTATTGTACAGCTCGTCTACAAAGAATTTTCCCTGCATGGCGGGGTACAAGCCACGGAAGAGGCCGCGCACTACCTGGTCGCCCGCTACGCCGCGGCGGCTGTAGATGCGGTAGCTCCACAGCAGGCCCAAGAAGGCGATCAGAATAGAAAGGGCAATGAGAATGGCCTCGATGCCGAGACTCAGGTGCTCGTAGTGTACATTATGCACCGGGTGCCCCTGCTCGCCGGCCAGCCAGTGGTGGGTTATCCAGTTCAGGTGTCCGTGGTCTATCAGCTCGGGCAGGCCTGCGGCACCGCCCACAACAGCTAGTATGGCTAGCACCCACAGCGGGATGGTCATCAGCGCCGGGCTCTCATGCGGATGGTGCCCCTCCAGGGAGAAGCGCGGCTGACCGTTGAAGGTAAGGGTGGTAACACGGGTCATGTAAAAGGCCGTCAGCAGGGCGGTAAACACCCCAACACCCCACACCAGGTAGTATACGGCATCGCCGCCTATATAGGCTGCCGCAAAGTTCTTGGCCAGGATTTCATCCTTGGAGAAAAAGCCTGCCAGCGGCGGGATGCCGGCAATCGCGATTGTGCTGATCCAGAAGGTGATGGCTGTAGAGGGCATGAAGCGGCCCAGGCCGCCCATGGTGCGGATATCCTGCGGATCCTTAACCGCATGGGTGTGGTCCATGGCGTGGATAACCGAGCCGCTACCCAGGAAGAGGCAGGCCTTGAAGAAGGCGTGCGTCATAACATGAAAGATGGCGGTGGAGAAGGCACCTGCGCCCAGTGCCATAAACATGAAGCCCAGCTGGCTGACGGTAGAGTAAGCCAGCACTTTCTTGATGTCGTACTGAGTGATGGCAATGAGGGCGGCCACCAGGGCGGTGAGGGCACCCACCACGCCCACAATCATCAGCACCTCTGGGGCATGGATAAAGATGCTACCACTGAGGCGGGCAATGAGGAAGATGCCACTGGTAACCATGGTAGCGGCGTGGATAAGGGCGGATACCGGCGTAGGGCCCGCCATGGCATCGGGCAGCCATACGTACAGGGGGATCTGCGCACTCTTGCCCGTGGCGGCAATAAAGACCAGGAGGCCGATCCAGAACGCCAGATCGGTGTGGGCTCCGCCATCGAAGAAGTCTTTGCTCCCTGCCAGGATGGTGGAGTACTGCAGGCTGCCGAAGTTCCAGTACAGCAGGAAGATGGCCACGAGAAAGGCAAAGTCTCCGATTCGGTTGGCCACGAAGGCTTTTTGGGCGGCCTTGGCTTTCTCCATATCGGTGTACCAAAAGCCGATGAGGAAGAAAGAGCAGGCGCCTACCCCCTCCCAGCCCAGGAAGGTAACGATCAGGTTATCGCCCAGGATCAGGTTCAGCATGGCGAAGATGAAGAGGTTCAGGTACAAAAAGTACTTGTAGAACCCGCTGTCGCCGTGCATATAGCCAATGGAGTACAGATGGATGAGCGAACCCACACCGGTTACAATCAGGCCCATGAGCAGGCTCAGTTCATCCAGGTGGTAGCCAAAGCTTAGGTCCAGGCTTCCGGCCCGCATCCAGTGCAGGATGGTGAAGGTAACGGGCTGGCTGCCATAGGTAAGAAACACCTGCAGCACCAGGATGAACGGAATGGCTACCATGAGGGTAGCCAGGCTGCCTATCAATTTCTCCTGCCGGCGAAAGGCGGGCGACACAAAGCCCAGCAGGCCGATCAGGGTAGCACCCAGTAGCGGCAACAAGATGATCAGTGCATTCAGCTCCATACTACCACTTAAAGATGTTTACGTTATTCAGTTTTACGGTCTCCTTGTTCCGGAAGAGGGCGATGATGATGGCAAGGCCTACCACTGCCTCTGCTGCGGCCACGCACATCACAAAGAAGACCAGCATGGTACCGGCAGGGTCATTCCAATAGTTGCTGAAGGCAACCAGGGCCAGGTTTACCGCATTCAGCATAAGCTCCACGCACATGAAGACGATAATGGCATTGCGGCGAATAAGCACCCCAATAACGCCGAGCATAAACATGGCTGCGCTAATGGCCAGATAGTAGTACAGGGTTTCGATGGGATTCATGGGCGTAGGTTACTTGCAGATTGGCTGGACTTACGATTGGCTGGGGGTCTGGTTCAGTTTCTTGCCGTGCTTTTTGGCTATGGCCATGGCACCTAGCAGCGCCACCAGCAGCACTACCGAGATCATCTCGAAGGGGAACACATAGTCTGTCATCAGGTAGCGGCCTATTGGCTCCACTTTGCCCACAAAGGGCCCTTTGTACTCGGGCATGGCTGCCTGTAGGCCGCCAAAGGCATAGAGCAGCTCGGCCAGAAAAGCCAGGCCCAGCATGTAGGAGAAAGCACGGTTTACCGTCAGGTCATTCGGCTCCATGTCCTCCTCACTCAGGTTCAGCAGCATGATGACAAACAGGAATAGCACCATAATGGCACCCGCATATACAATGATCTGCACTACGGCCAGAAACTCATTGCCCAGGCTAAGAAATAGGCCGCCAATGGCAAAGAAGTTTACGATCAGGTAAAGCACACAGTAGATGGGGTTGCGGCTGGTAATAAGCCCAATGCCGCCCAGGAGACCTACGGTGGCAAGGATCCAGAACAGAATTTCGTGTATCATAGCATGGAGTTATGCGCACGCTAAATTCAGGCGTTTTGTTCAGATAAGCAAACAGAATCTGCCTGGCACTGGCCCATCTGGCCGGAGCGCATGGAGCCCAGGTATAGCAGGCTGAACTACCCAGGGGCAAAGTCTGATTTTTTTGATAAAAAAATCGGACGGACACTTGCAGGCATTCACGTTATCTCTATATTTGTGGCCCATTCGGGAAGGGAATTTAGCTCAGCTGGTTCAGAGCATCTGCCTTACAAGCAGAGGGTCGGGGGTTCGAATCCCTCAATTCCCACTAAACGAAGAGCGGGCCATCTACTTGATAGATGGCCCGTTTTCTTTTTAAAACCTTGGAAGGAAGGCATACAGCGGTGCGTTTCGTCTCCCGCATTTTTTCGAAGCAGATCAACCTTTCTGCCAGGCAGGGGCGGCACAGCCGGCCCTACGGCAGGATAGGAAATAGCAAACGTAAGAGGCACGCGGCAGCAGAGGCCGCCGGGTTGTGAACCGGATTTGGGATAAATGCAGAAGCGGGAAGACGAGAACAAACAGACAGGCCTGTAAGCCGGATTCTGTACTGCCACTGCTGGCAGCAGCTGCCATTTATCTGGGCCGCTACTCACGCATCGGCTCTATCGACCTACCCCCCGGCATGACTGGGCGGGCCACCCTAGCCGGTATACATGGTCTTTCAGCACCTGGGGTTTACCGCGATGCCGGTTGCCCGGCAAAGCCGTGGGCTCTTACCCCACGCTTTCACCCTTACCGGCAGCACAACCCGTGAGGGCTGTGCTACGTAGGCGGTATGCTTTCTGTGGCACTTTCCGTAGAGGGGTGGTGGCGAGCATGCCCGCTCCCTGTCCCCTCCCCTACCCGTTAGGTAGCAGGCTGCCCTATGCTGTCCGGACTTTCCTCCCCTGCCTCGGTGTGGACAGAAGCGGCAGCTCGGCCTGTCTGTGTCTTCTCTCTTGTGCTTTACAAAGAACGCATCCGGCGCATTATAGCAGCTGGATACTGGTTTTTAGTTCACTCTTGGTATCCACCGGAATGGGACTATTGCCCAGTGGCCCGCCGCTCATCTGTTGGATGCCGGTCATGTTCTGGGTGATGGAGCGGCCCAGCAGCAGGTAGGTGCCTGGCTGTATACGCAGCTCCGTGTGCTGGGTACCACTGGTTTTGTCCTCGTTCAGTATTCCGTTGGGCAGGCGTTCGGCCTCCGCCTTGGGGTTGGGCACCTTGGCCCAGTCGGCCACTACGGTTATTTGGGCCTCGGTTACCTCACTTATCTTGTAGTTTTCCTCGCCCAGGTGCTTGCCCTTCTTGTGCTTTACTTTCCAGCTGTTATTAGCCGTTAGCGCTTCGGCAGGAGTAGCGCCGAAAATGGCTGTAACCTGCTCCAGCACCTTCTCTTCGGTATAGGCGTTGATCAGTGCCGCCTTCATGAGCTGAGACTGCTCGCCCTTGAAGCTTACCTTTTCCTCCATCTCCTTGCGCAGGGCCTCCCATCCTACAACCTTTACGGCCTTTCCCTGCGCATCTAGTTCCACTTCATAGGTTCGGTCTATCATCCAGGCATCCAGGCGCACAGCATCATAGGGTTTGTCTGCGGCATCCTCACTATTGTAGTCCTCCTTGCCCTGCATGCTGTTTTCGCTATCGGCTACCAGCTTGCGCAGGGTTACGGCCAGCACATAGCCCCCCCCCTGGCGCGTACGGAGCGCCTTGTAATCGGTTACCTTCCGGGTATTTTGTTTTACCAGTACGTTAGTACCCATCACGCTCTGGGTCTGCTCTATGCTAGCCTGCAGCTGGTAGGTGTAGGTTTTGCCCACTTCTAGCCGTATGGTGGGGGGCTGGCCCGCCTTGGCCATGGCGCTGCCTGCAAATAGCACAGCCAGCAGCGTACCAGTCAGCACTTGCCGCCAGCTACCTGGCACACCGGCTTCGCGCTTCGTCATCCGCTTCCTATTCTTGTTCATGGGGGTATACATGTTTGGCTTAATACAAAAATTGTTCCAAAATAGCGCCCTTGGTGGCTTGGGTTTGTGTTATCGCATCAGTTCCTCGGCCGAGGCCAGGGCAGCCGGGCTGGGGTTATCTCCGGCCATGATGCGCGCTACCTCTTGCACTCTTTCGGCTGCAAGTAAGGGTCTAATGCGCGTATTTGTCTTACCGTTCATCACATCTTTGTAGATATAGTAGTGGGTGGCGGGGCGGCTGGCAATCTGGGGCAGGTGGGTAATGACAATGAGCTGGTGGCGCAGCGCCAGCTGCTGGATAACGCGCCCCACCCGGAGTGCAACCTCACCCGATATGCCCGTATCTATTTCGTCGAAGATGAGCAGGGGCAGATCGGTGTGCTCGGCCAGTGCGGCCTTCAGGGCTAGCATCACGCGGGCCAGCTCTCCGCCACTGGCTACCTGGTTGAGCGGGCCCATGGGTACACCGGCATTGGTGCGTATGCGGAAGCTAAGCCGGTGGATGCCATTCGGCTGGGGCTGCAGGTAGTCAGCGCCCAGTTTCAGGGGGCCATCGGGCTGTGTCAGCCGCGTCAGCTCAATGGCAAATTCGGCATGCGGCAGTGCCACCGCCTCCAGCTGGGCATTCACCTGCTGGGCCAGCCGCACAGCCGCCACCTGGCGGGCCTCTTCCAGGGCTTGTGCTAGCTGGGCCAGCTGCTGGTATCCGGCGGCTATCAGTGCTTTTAGTTCGGCCTGCTGCCGGTCGCTATCCTGGTAGGCCCCCAGCTGTAGGGCCAGCTGGTCTCGTAGTGCAATCAGGTCTGCCGCCACGGCCACCTTGTACTTCAGCTTCAGGCGGGTGTACAGGTCGTGCCGTGCCTCCAGCTCGGCCTGGCGCTGGGGGTCGCGCTCCAGCTGGTCCAGCTCGTGGCTCAGCGTATGGCTGGCATCCTGCAGCAGCACCTGGGCCTCGGCCAGCTGGTCCAGCAGGCCAGGTAGGGCTGGGTGCAGGCTGGCCAGGCGCTCCAGCACCCGGCGCTGCCGGGCCAGCAGCTGCAGCACGGCGGTTTCAGATTCGCTGAGCACACTTAGGGTCTCGCCCATGCCCTGGGTCAGGGCCTCGTAGTGCTGCAGGCTGCGCAGCTCCTGTTCCAGCGCCTCGTCCTCGCCAGCCTGTAGCTGTGCCTGGCTCAGCTCGTCCAGCTGGTGGTGGCGGTAGTCGGCCTCTTGGCTGGCCCGCAGGTGCTCGGCCTGTAGCTGGGCCAGTTGGCGCTCGTGGGCCTGTATGGCCCGCAGTGCCTGGCCAAATGCGGCCACCTGCGCCTGTGTGCCGGCATACTGGTCTAGCATATTCAGCTGCTCGCGCTCATCCAGCAGGCGCTGCCCATCGCGCTGGCTGTGCAGGTCTACCAGCTGGCTAGCCAGGGCCTTCAGTACAGGCAGGGTGGCGGGGGTGTCATTCACAAAGGCGCGACTCTTCCCCTGTGGGCTTAGCTCGCGCCGCAGGATCAGTTCGTTCCCCTCTCGGTCCAGGTCTGCCTCGGCCATGGCCGCCCACACGGGGCTCTCATCGGGCAGCCTAAAGTACGCCTCTACCACGCACTTACGCGCCGTATCCAGCACCACGGCAGTGTCGGCCCGCTCGCCCAGTATCAGGCCCAGTGCACCCAGCATGATGGACTTTCCGGCCCCTGTTTCGCCCGTAATCAGGTTGAGCTGCGGGCCAGGCTGCAGGTCCAGGGCGTCTATCAGGGCATAGTTCTGTATCAGCAGGCGGGTGAGCATGCTAGCGGCTCCAGTCTTTTATCTTTTGTATAAACTCCAGCTGCAGGGTGGCCGTGCGGTCTTTGGCATACCAGTGGTGCAGGTCGGCGTACAGCTCCTGCCGGCTGCGGATGGGGTTGGCCTTATGGTCATCCACCATCTGCTGGGCCGGGGCGGGGCGGGGCCCCCAGTGGCCCAGCACCTGGCCGTCCGTGCTCCGCACGCAGATGACGATGGGGATGGCAATGCCCCCGTTGGTCTTGAAATGCGCCATCAGGTCGGGGTGCTCATCCCGCAGCAGGACGTGCAGGGCTATCTGTGGGCTATACTCGGCCATAGCAGCTATGGCAGGCAGGCTTTGTGCTGCGTCTCCGCACCATATCTCGGATAGGGCTAGCCACACCCAGGGCCCGGGCACCTGCTGCAGGGCCTGCTGCAGGCTGGGGGCTAGCTGGGTCTGCTGGGCTACCCGGCGGCTGCGCTGCAGGTTCAGGGCAGTGTATTGCACCAGTTCATCGCTCTGGTTTGGGCCAGTAGTAGCCTTGGCAGCCACCTTGTCTTCAAACAGGGCCATATAGGCCTGCCAGGTGTAGGCCTCGGATATGAGCACTCTATCGATCTGCATACGGGTAATCGTTTGTACACAAAGGTAGCAGCTGTAGGCCCCGTGCACAAGCCCGCAGCGGTACACAGGCTGCCCAAAAAGACATTAGCGGTTATTCCAGAAGGTGAGGCCCACGCCCATCCACAGCCGTAGTAGCGGGGCGCCCGTGCGGCTGGCGGTGGCCGTAGGGCGGTAGCGGTCGGTGCCCAGTAGGGCATAGTCTGCCCCCAGGCCCAGTAGCCAGCTGTTGTGTTTACTCATGGGCAGGCGGTACCAGGCACTCAGGCTGGCAGCCAGCTGCAGCCCGGGCTGCTCCAGGGTAGCCTGCTCGGGCTGATTGGCAACCAAATAAGCGGCTTTTTCATCGCCGCCGCCCAGCAGCTCCAGGCGGGGGCCTGCCAGCAGGTATGCCTCGCGGGGGCGATGGTAGTTTTTGCGCCGCAGCTTGAACAAGGCAGCCAGGTGCCCCCCGGCCCGGTTAGTGGTGATGCCCTGGCCGGGGGCCAAGGTGTGGTGCTGACTGAGATAAGAGGGGCCTGCCTCCAGCTGGTAGCCGTAGGGCTTGCCGCAGATGAAGTGGGTGTAGAAAATGGTAGCCCGAGCCAGGGTGCCAATGCCATCCGCAGACTCCAGGGCGGAAAGCGTGGGCCCTGCCTGGATGCCCGCCCCTAGCTCGGCAAGGTGATACTGGGCCTGTAGGGGCACGGAAAAGGCTAGCAGCAGCGACAACCCGATAAAACGTAGCATGGCTACAAAGAAGAATCAAATAACCGGCAATAAAAAACCCCAAGTGACTCGGCACTTTGGGGTTCAACAATAAACTAACTAAACTAACTACTATGATAACCTACACTGCTGCAAGCTACTAGTACAAAGATACACGACGAGTTTGAGACTTGCAAGCAAAACTTGGCGACTAATGGGTCTTTTTTTTTGACAAACAAAAAGAGGCGGCATTCGAACAGATCATGGGGCACAGTGTATACCGTTCTGGCTCCATCCAGGCCTGCTACGCAGCACGATCAGGCCGAAAGCAACCCGCTATTTATCACTGCCAAACTGTAGATTAAGATCCAGGATCCACTGCACATAGTACAGGCTGCCGATGAGGGGCGCGCTGATTACCTCGATGTGGCGGTTGTTCAGGATGTTGGTTCCCCCCAGCTTGATGGTGGAGTACCACTCGGGCAGGCTATAGCTTACCTGTAGGTCTACGGTCTGATAGGCAGGCACAACGCCCCGGCCAATGGCAGCCTGATAGTAAAAGGCATCTACCCAATGCCAGATGGCGTTGAAGCCCCAGCGATCTCGAATCTTGCGACCGGAGAGGCCGATGTTGGCCCGATAACGGGATGAGTTGAAACCGTTGCTGAAGTTCTGGTTTATATACGCCTCGTCCTCCCCTTTCAGGTCATTGTGCGTCAGGTTAGCATCCAGGGTCAGCTGCCGGTTCAGGCGGTAGCCCGCCGCCAGGGTGTAGCCCCATACCGGAATGCTCCGGGTATTGTTGTAAGCAATGCGGTACACCTCAAAGTTTCGATTTTCTATATCGTCGATTGTCAGGGTCTCATTGGGGGTATCCAGGTCGGAGAGGGTGGCCGTAAGGAAGGTGGCATTGGCAATCAGGCGTCGATATTCGCTGTAGTAGCCCACTACATCCACGCTCAGGCGGTCGTTCAGTTGGTTTCGGTAGCCCAGCTCATAGTTGATTACCTGTTCGGGCTTCAGCACCTGTATGTCTATGCGCTGTAGCAGCTGGGCGGCCTGTTCGGGCGTTTGGCCCTGCTGGCGGGCTGCCAGGTAGCTCTGGTAGGAGGATTGGGAAAAATTATTTCCCGTCTCCAAGTTCAGCCTATCCAGGGTGGCTTTTATAGCACCCACATCGATTGCCCTACCCAGATCCAGAAAAGAAAACTGGTCTTGCAGGCTAGACTGGCGGAAGCCAGTCTGCCAGGTAGCGCGTACAATGTGGTTTTTTCGTTCGCCCAGTGCGTAGAGGGCGGCGAGGCGCGGCGAGAGTTGGCTCTGGAAGTATTTGTGCCCGTCGAAGCGGAGCGAACCTAGCAGCCGCAGCCGCTCGTTCAGCAGCCAGCGCGAGGCCTGCACATAGGTTCCGTACTCGTAGGTGGTGAGCGATACGCCATTGGTGTCGGCAAAGATGGTCCCCCCGCTATTGGGGGTATACAGCCGGTAGTTTCCACCCACTATCAGCTCCACATATTCCTTCAGCTGCTCAAAGTTGTACTGGGCCTCGGCATGGTAAAAACGAGATCGGTCGAAATACTTTGCGCCGGTGTTCAGGTTACCGTCTATGCGCTGGCGCTTGGCCTGCTGCAGCAGCCCCTGGTACTCAGCACTGCCGGGCTCCACGCGGGCCTGCCCGCCGCTGTAGAGGGCACTAAGCACCGCAGCCTGCTGCTGGGCAGCGGTGGTGCCCAGTGTGGGCTGCAGCTGGCTGAAAAGAATCTGCTGCAGCACCGGCTGCAGCGCCCGGTTGTCTCCGTCGGCAAAGGCGCGTGCAGCCGCGTCATTACCCGGTGCCAAGGTAGGCTGGCCAGTGGCCTGCAGGGCGCCGTTCAGAAACTGATCGCCCGTATAGGCCAGCAGGTACTGGGCAAACCAGTTTTCGTTCGCCTTACGATTGCCCTCGATAAATACAGCAGCCAATTCAGAGTTATAGCTATTGGCAGAGTACTGGCCACTGGTATAGGTGCGCACAAAGAAGTTTCGCCCCCTCAGCTCCAGCTTGGCCTGGTAGGTGGCAAAGTCCTGTAGGTTGAAACGACTGGTAGCCTGATAGATGGCTGTGCCCAGGGCATACCTGCCGAATGCAATCAGCTCCAGCTTGTCGGTGGGTCGAAAGTGTACACTGGCATCCGTCCGGACATTACGCATATTGTAGTCCAGCAGATCGGGTTCGGCATAGCCGGTGCGAGCCAACAGCAGAGACTGGGTGAGCGGAGCCACCTGGGCACCCGGCAGCAGGAAAGGAGTGGACGACCGGCTGGGAGTGAAAACATTATTCACCACTTCTCCGTAGCGGTTTGCGCCATCATATCCGGGATTTCCGGGCCCGGGGATGTTGTTCCCTACCCCTTCATACACCTGCACGTCCCGCCGGCTATTTGCCTCCCAGTCATAGGCCGAAAGGATGCTGCTGTTTACCTTGAACGCCCATCGGTTGCTGAAGCGATGGGCATAGCGTACGCCCACATCATACATCGGAGACGGGTAGTGATCTATGTTGTCTGCATGGGTTACCCCCGCCTTGGCGGATACGGAGAGGCCGGGAAAGTCGAACGGACTCTTGGTATATACCTGAAACATCCCATTGAAGGCATTGGGTCCATAAAGGGCCGAAGCCGGACCCGTGGTAATCTCCGCACTGGCCACGTCCAGGTCGTTCACCCCATTTAGCATACCCACTACGATATTCAGGCCAGGTGCTGTTACATCCACCCCGTCTACCCAGTACAAAAAGCGGGCGTTGCTGGTAGAGTTGAAGCCCCGGGCATTCATTACCTGAAACCCGATGCTGCTGCTCACCACCTCCACCCCGGGTGTGCTGTAGGGCATGCTGTACAGGTTCAGGTTGGGCGACTGGCGTATGTCCATCGCGTTGATCTTGTACACCGACACCACACTGTTCATGGTTTTTTCCTCCAGGCGCGCGGCCGATACCACCACCTCATCGGTCATAAACACCTGGGGGGCCAGGGCCGCTTTCAGCTCGCTAGCACCGGGATACACTGCCTGCTCTAGCCGCAGGTAGCCCACATATTCTATCTGTATGGTGGCAGAATCGCCAGTTGCAAACCGGAGTGTAAACCTGCCGTCGGCATCCGTCAGGGTTCCTACCATCAGGCCTTTCACCTGCACGGGGGCGCTTATCAGGGGCTCGCCGGTCTCTCGGTCGTGCACCGTGCCCGAAATCTCGTAGCTATGGTCTGCAGCCGCCACCACCTCATAGGTAGTGCTTTCGCTACGCTGCAGGCGCTTGCGGTCTTCGCGCTGGGCTTTTAGCAACGAAAAGGGTGCCAAACAAAGAAGCGCGAGTGCAAGGCAGAATAGAGATTTATACATAGGCGAACGGTGTAAAGCAAAAGGAGTACGAAGTTACACCCTGCTGACCGGCAGGCAACCCATTACTTTGCTTTTTTCTGCACTAATACAGCTTCTGCACAAGGGTCCAGTCCATAGCCAGGGGTCGGGCCTGGGCTGCTGGCACAGGCGGCGGCGCCGAGGCGGCGGCATTGGTTGCTGGCTTGGCCTTTTCACTCAGCTGGATTCCTTCCTTCCAGCCAGCCACCTGTTCGCGAATCATCGGCTCCGTATCCTGCGTGGGGGGAAGCGGCGCAGGGACATCGGCAGCCCTACCCAGAGCAGCCGTAGCGGGGGCCTCGGGGGGCAGGGGGGCCGGCTGCCTGGGTTCAGCCAGGGGCGCAGGGGCGGGTGCCTGGGCAAGGGTAGACCCCCGCTCTATGGCCGGCTGCCTGTCCGCATCGCTGTTCCGGTTGATCAGCCAGAAACCTGCCCCCACGGCAATTAGCAGTACCAGTGTAGCAGTTGCCAGGGTTAGCATGTTGTTGAACCGGTGGTACCGGGGCGGGCTGGGCACACGGCGCTGCTGTAGCCTGCCCAGTGCTGCCCGTACGGCAGCACCCGGCTCTGGGGGTGGGGCTACCCGCAGCGGGGGCGCAGCCAGGGCGTGCAGGGCTTGGCTATAGGCTGCATACTCGGCCTCGTCGGCCACAAACTGCAGGGCCAGGCTCCGCTCATCGGCCGAAAGCAAGGCCCAGGGCGTATGCTGTGCGAGCTGCAAAAACTGCTCGTAAGGGTCGGTGGATGGTTTGGGGGTGGATGGTTCCATTTTGGCTTGATTCGTTTCGCACACCAGCTTACAGCCGGCTCTGCACAGGGCCCAGCACATGGGCCAGCTTCTTCAGGGTATAGTGTAGTCGGCTTTTGATGGTGCCCTCGGGCACACCCATAATCTGGCCGATCTCTTTCAGCTCCAGTTCTTGCTCAAAGCGCAGGGCTATCAGCTGCTGCAGATCTGGCTTCAGCGCCCGGATAGCGCGCTGCAGCACGTCCTGATACACCTGGCTGTCTATTCGGCCTCCGGCCTCGGCAGCCGTGTGGGGGGCGTGGCCGTTCTTTGCTACCTCTAGCGCCTTTCGGGCATTTCCCTGCTTTCGGTAGTGGTTTTTGCACAGGTTGTAGGCAATGGTGTATATCCAGGTGGTGAAGGCATAGCGGGCATCGTAGCGGGGCAGGTTCTCCACTACGCGCACAAAGCAGTCCTGCACCTTGTCTTGGGCCAGGGCTTCGTCCTGATACAGCATGCGATAGAAGTAGCGGTATAGCCGGGGGCTGTATCGGGCATACAGCTGGTCAAAGGCCCGGCTATTCCCCGCCAATACCTGCTGTACCAGCTGGGCATCCGGGGTGGCATCCTCCTGGCTCATGGCAGATAGGGCATTAGGTCGGGACGGTTTAGCCGCGTGGCCAGGGCTGCCGCATGCAGGCGGTACTGCCGGGCCAGCTGCTCCTCGCCACGGGCACGGTGCGCCTGCGCCAGCACCAGCAGTGGATAGAAATAGGGCAGGTCTTCTGCCGTAGGCACACGCACCTCATCTGCAAAGTTTCCGTAGTGCCCGCCCCGCCAGCGCTGCATCAGCACCTCCACATTGGCTACCGGCTGCAGGCCGAACTGATAGGTAAGGCCGGTTACATACAGCTTGTCCTTCAGCTCGGGGTAGCGCGTGGGGTTGTCCAGCGCACTGAGATACACCCCTAGGCCCGGATGCCGCTGTGCCAGCTGCTGCACAAAGGCCGGCACCGGCTGCCCCGCTGGCACCTGCACCTGCAGGGTGGCCAGGGCACGCCTGGCACGTTCGCTATTGGTGTGGATGTCTTGCTCGGTCAGCACGGCCAGGGCTTCCTGCCAGCCCAGCCGCTGCCGGGCAGCCAGCAGGGCCCTGTAGTTAGCCGGATCCTGCACAATCAGCACCGCCGGCAGCTGCATGCCCACCAGCTGGTCGTGGGCGCGGGCCTCGGCTGGGGCCACAGCCTGGCCACGCGGTGGTGCCTGCTGGGCCCACACCCGCACACTCAACGTCCGACAGAGCAGGACGAAGAAGAAACATAGACATAAGGTTCGAAACACAGCTTGCATGGTCCCTCAAATTAGTACTTCTGCATTCAACTATCCAGCTATACCCCACAGGCAGCCGAAGGTTCAGCCAGCAGGCGCAATACTTTCGGGCTCGAACTCGTATATTTACAGGCTATGCGCATCGTTACGATTCTGCTAGGGTGCTTGTGTCTGCTCTGTGTCGGCTGCAACCGGGAGCTGGAAACCGAGAGCCGGGGCGAGGACTTCTTCCCCCTGGGCCAGGGTACCGCACGTACTTATCTAATCATAGATACCAGTTTCACAGCACAGCCCAGTACCACCAACTCCTATGGGCTAACCCTGGTACTGGACCCCCACTACCGGCGAGAGGTACAGGGCGGGGTGGAGGCCGACCAAACCGGACGCAGCCTGCAGCGCCTGGAACTATACCGCAGCCCGAACGCCGTCAAGATAGACACCACCTACACCTTCCAGGAGCTGTGGACGCTGTTTCGGGGCGAAAACTTTGCCGAACGGACCGAGGGAAATATTCGCTATCAGGTACTGAGGTTCCCCATCCAGCGGGGGGGAGACTGGGACGGCAATGCCTTCAACACCCGCCAGGGAGGGCCAGACCAGCAAGACTATGTGTACCTAAGCACCGACACCACCATCACCCTGCACGGCACCACCTACACCGGCTGCCTGTGGGTGCAGCAGCGCAAGGCCAGCAACGTGCTGTTCGACGTAGATACCTACGAGGTCTACGCGCCCAACGTGGGGCTTATCTACCGCTACGATAAAAACATCCTGTACGATGATGCCAGACCTGGCAGCCTGCTAACCGACAGCTATATCCGAATCCAGTCCCTTGTTCGCCCTTTCTAACCTTTGCTTTCTGTCCTTATTCGGGTTGCTGGCTGCTGTAGCCGGACCCACCCAGGCACAGACCCCCCTAAGTGGCTCGGAGGTAGCCCTGTATTTCAGCAAGAAAAACCTGAGCTATCCACCCCACTATGCCAAGGCCTTTGCAGCCTTTGTACAGCAGGAAGATAGCCTGGGCCTAAGTGACGAGGCACTAAAGCTGGCCTACAGCATACAGGCGGGCAACTACCTGACCCAGCAGCTACAGGCACTGGGCAGCCCCCGCAGCTGGTTTACCGCTTCGCGGCCCGAGGTGGCCCAGGCGCTGATTCGCAGTTACCAGCCCGGGCAGCCCATATCCGCCTCCAGCCTGCGGGCGCAGCTGGCCGGGGCCGACTATCTGCTGGCCATCGACTCGCTGATCTACCGCCAGGAGAAGCGACGGAACCTGCTGGTGTATAGCAACCAGATTATTGACCAACCCCGAAACGTGGAGGTGGTGCGCATGCAGGTGCGGCTGGTAAACCTGCAGAGCGGCGCAGTGTACGCCTACACCGCCACCTACGATGCCGATAAAGCCCCGGGCGTGCCCGTCTTTATCAACTGGCAGGCCGAAACCCGGCCTGCAGCACGCATGTTGGCCCTGCTGCTAGACCAGGCCCTGCTGCACCTCTTTATCCAACTAAGCGAATAAATGAAAGAAGACGGTTTTTACTACCCGGCGGTGCGGGCAGACCGGGCCATTATTATAGGTATCTGGAACCGCCACATCAGCCAAGACCAGGCCGATGAATACCTGGCTGAGCTGGCCTTCCTGGCCGAGACGGCAGGCGTGCAAACCGTGAAGCAACGCCTGCAGCGCCTGGACAACCCCCACCCTGCCACCTATGTAGGAAAAGGCAAGCTGGAAGAGCTGCAAGAAGACATCCAGAAGCTGGAGGCCACCCTGGTACTCTTTGACGAAGACCTAAGCCCCACCCAGCTGCGAAACATTGAGCGGACGCTGAATGTGCGCATACTGGACCGAAGTGGCATCATCCTCCAGATCTTTAGCGAACATGCACGCACTGCCCAGGCACGTGCGCAGGTAGAGCTAGCTTATGCGCAGTACATGCTGCCCCGCCTGACACGGCTGTGGACCCACCTGAGTAGAGAACGGGGGGGAATAGGCCTGAAAGGGGCCGGTGAAAAAGAGATAGAAACCGACCGCCGGATGCTGCGAGACCGCATTGCCCGCCTGAAACAGCAACTACAAAAGATAGACCTGCAAAACGCTACCCGCCGCAAACACCGCACGCAGACGGTGCGCGTTACCCTGGTAGGCTATACCAACGTGGGCAAAAGCACCATCCTGAATGCACTGACCAAACGAGAAGAAGTGCTAGCAGAGAACAAACTCTTCGCTACGCTGGATACCACCGTGCGAAAAGTGGTACTGCACTCGGTGCCCTTCCTGCTAGCTGATACCGTAGGCTTCATCCGCAAGCTGCCCCACCACCTGGTAGAGAGCTTCAAGAGCACCCTGGATGAGGTGCGCGAAGCTGACCTGCTGGTGCATGTGGTAGATGCCAGCAACCTGCACTACATGGAGCACATCCGTGTGGTGCAAGACACCCTGCACAGCCTGGGTTGCCATGAAAAACCTGTGCTCTACGTATTCAACAAAGTGGACACGCTGGAGGACTACGAAATAGAAAATCTGAAAAACACCTGGCTATATGGCGAGAAAGCCCCCTGTGTCTTTATCTCCGCTACCCAGAAGCAGGGCCTAGACGAACTGCGCAGCCAGCTCGCCACCCTGGTGATCGACCAGTACAAGCACAAGTTCCCCGGCCTGGACTACTACCAGCAGTAGAGCCCAGCTTGCGCGGGCTACGGTCTGATACAGGGCAAAACAGCCCCTCTACTGCCTGCGCACGCCCCCACCCTAGCGGGTAGACCCGGCTTACGGCCGTAGTGCGTATACCGGCACACCCCACCATCAGGCATAGTGGATCACCAGGAAGAACCCGGCGATCCACTAGCCTACCCGGATACCTAGCGTATGATGGCCACCGTACCCTGGTCTTCTATCTCGGTGCCATACAGGTCCGTGGCGCGCACGATCCAGAAGTAGCTGTTGGTGGGGGCATCGGCTCCATTGATGGTGCCATCCCAGCCTTCGTCCGCACGGGTGGTGCTGAACACCTGCTTGCCATAGCGGTCGTAAATCAGCAGCTCGAAGCGCCGCAGGTTGGAGGTAGTAACCCGTAGCAGGTCGTTCACACCATCTCCATTGGGTGTAAACACCTCGGGTATGGTGAAATAGGCCTCCTCCGAAACCACCACATTCTGTAGGCAGTAGGTCTCGTCGCAAAAGCCCACATCCACGGTCAGGCAGATCGTGTAGGTTCCGGGGCGCGTATAGCGGTGGGCGATCTGATCTGTACAGCCCCTTAGCACCGTACCGTCGCCCATATCCCACAGGCAGTTCTCCGCCGTAGCACCATTCAGGCGGGTAGTGTTCTGTAGGATGACATCCGCCGCCGGCAGGTTTAGCACCTGGCCGGGCAGCTGTGGCCGTGTGCTGAAGCCCGGCTCGGGGCCCGCTTCCACCTGCACCAGCACGTCGTCGCTACAGGCCGTAGCAGACGGAGCCGTTAGGGTGGCCACAAACCCAAGGGGTGGCGTGGCAGAAGAAAGGTCGAAGATGCCCTTGACCGGATCCAGTACCGCTATAGCGGGGTTGCTGCTGCTCCATACACCGATTCCAAAAGGTTCGGCTATCTGGAAAGTGCGGCGGGTGGCGGATACACAGGCAATGGTATCTCGCCCTGCATCCAGTGGCCCGAAGAATAGCCGCACCGTATCCTGGCACCCAAAGGTAGCCTCGGTAAATACGGCAATAAAGATGCCGGGTGCATCGGCCACAAAGGCGCTGCCTGTTAGGTTACTCACCGGGTTGCCCGCCGGGTCAAATGCGGCCCAGGTGCCACTAACCGGGCTGCCCCCCAGTGTGGGCGCAGGGCTAGCCAGGTCTACCAGGTCGGCCACAGGCTCGCCGGGATTCGTGCACAGGGCATAGTCTGGCCGCACCAACAGCCTGGGGCCCTCGGCTATGAAGAAGTCCAGCGTCTCATCAAAGCCTGCCTGATCCCGTACGCGCACACGATAGGCACCACTGGGCAGGTTCAGCGCTACCTGGAAGGTATCTGCCGTAGAGGCCTGCTGCACGACAGTACCGCTGGGCAGGCGCGTCCAGGTGAAGTTGAGGGTACCGGTTACCTTGCTGCGCTCTACGCGTACGGTGGCCGCCCCATCGTTTCGGCGGCAGCTCTCCGGCACCAGGTTATCCAGAATCAGGTCGCCCCGGCTGATCTCAAAGTTCGATAGGGTCTGGCAGCCGTCGGCATCCGTCAGTCGCAGGCTATAGGTGCCGGGGGGTAGGCCCTCAAAAGCCGGATAGGGCTCGGAGGCGGGACCTACGGACAGGGGACCAAACCCCGGATTGGAAACCCCCGAAAGGGTGAGGGTACTTGGGTCGCTCTGTCCACTGGCATCCAGTATCTGGATGCGGCCATTGGCCAGGCCGGTACTGGGCTGCACATCCGTGATGAGCAAGGTAATGGGTGCCGGATTGGGCAGGCTAAGCACCACGCTGTCTCGGCAGCCGGTAGCATCGGTTACATACACCTTGTAGCTACCCGCCGGCAGGCCGGTGCGGGCGGCCGTAGTGGCGCCGTTGTCGGCCCACAGGAAGCTGAAGCCGCCACTCCCCCCACTGGCCGACACTGCCAGTGCCCCAGATGCATCGCCCGGGCAGATGGGCAGGGTGGTCTGCTTATCCAGCACAAAGGCGGGTGGATTGGCGAGCGTAACCTCTATACTGTCTGAACAGCCCCGGCTGTCCGTTACGCGAACCCGATAGGTGCCAGCAGCCAGGCCCGGCTGGGTGGCAGCAGTGCCTACCAGTGTGGTGGTGCTACCCAGTGCAAACCAGCGGTAGGTATAGCCCCCCGTACCCGGTATGCCTCCTGAGGCCAGTACAGAGAGGCTTCCATCGGCTCCATCGTGGCAGCTGATGGGGTCTTGTGTAAGCTGTAGTTGGAGCGGATTTGGCTGGAAAATCTGGAAGGCTACGCTATCCCGGCAACCATTGTCATCGGTAACGATGACACGATAGATTGCTGTAGGCAGGTTTGCAACCGTGTCCGTACCCAGCACGGTAAAGGCGGGGTTAGACAGGTTTTTCCATAGATAGGCATAGGGAGGCGTTCCACCACTGGCATCTACCCCTGCTGCGCCGGTATTACCACCACTACAGCTCACGTTAGATACCTGGACGCTTAGGCTCAGCTGGGCAGGTTCGCCTACGGTTACGTTTACCGAGTCTTTACAGCTATTTTGGTCTCGAACCACTACTTTGTATATACCCGCCGTCAGGTTGTTTACACTGGCAGTAGTGTAGCCCCCGGGGCTCCAGCGGTAAGTATAGGGGCCTGTACCACCAGAGGGGGTTACCACCACGCTACCGCTGTTATCTGAAAAACAATCGTTGTTGTCTACAAAACTGACGCTAATGGCCAGATCAGCTGGCTGGGTAACCTGTGCACTGGTACTGGTGTTACAGCCCTTTTGATCCGTTACCGTAAGGATATAGGTGCCCGCTGCCAGGCCCGTCAGGCTGGGCGTGGTACGCACGCCTACGTACTGGGCACTCACCCAGCTGTAGCTATAGGGGGGGGTGCCACCACTTACAGTCGCACTCAGGCTGCCATCCAGAGCTGAGTGGCAGTCCAGGGCATCATTGGCCACTGCCAGGGTGATGGCAGTGGGGGCCGTAATGGTGATACCAGTTAGGGTAACGGCAGGGGCTGGCCCGGCATCATTTACCACAACAGCATAGGTAGTAGTGGTGCTGAGGCCCCCTGCGTAGCTACTGGTACTCACATTGGGCGTCCACACAAAGCTGTAGGGGGGTAGGCCGCCAGTTACATTGATGCTCGCTGCCCCGTCTGTGGCACCACTACAGCTGGCATCGGCCGTAAAGGCTGTGGCTACAATGGCACCACCAGTGGTCTCTGTTACCTGGATATTCGCATTGGCGGTGCAGCCGTTGGCATCGGTTACCCGTACGGTGTAGGTACCCTGGCCTAGGCCCGTGATGGTAACGGGGTCGTTGTTGTCTCCGGTACCATCGTTGCTCCAGTCGTAGGTGTAGGGGGCCTGGCCGCCCTCCACCAGCACACTGGCCATACCATTGGTACCCCCGGCAGCCGTGGCACTGGTCTGGGTAGTCTGTAGGCTGATGGGGCCAGGCATGGTCACAATGGTCTGCCGACTGGTGCTACAGCCGTTGGCATCGGTGGCCGTAACGGTATAGGTGCCGACGGGCAGATTCTGAAAAATACTGTCTTGCAAAACCGTGCCGGCGGTAGGACTGATGGCATAGGTATAGGGGCTGGCACCACCCAGAGGTACGCCGCCACTTGCCCGAACGGTGATTCGTCCATCGTTTCCTCCGTTACAGCTCACGTTGTTCTGCTGGATATTCACCAGTAGGGCCGGGCTCTGGAGTACGGTGATAAAGGCCGAGTCTTTACACCCCAGTGGATCGCGCACCACCACCTTATAGGTGCCCGCTGCCAGATTGTTTCGGTCCTGGGTAGTTTGTCCACCCGGTGTCCACAGGTAGGTATAGCCCCCGGCATTGCCCCCCGCTGGGGTAATGTTGATGGCGCCATTTGTGCCACCCTGGCAAGAAACTGGGGTAATGGTGCGGGCAATGGTGATGGGGCTTGGCTGGCTAAGGCTGGTGGTGCTACTGGCCGTACAGCCATTGGCATCCGTTACGGTAATGGTATAGGTGCCCGCAGGCAGGTTATTTGCCGTAGCAGTGGTGTATACCACGGGAGAACCGGCTCGCTGCCAGAGGTAGCTATAGGCGGGTCCGGTGGTATTGGGGGTACCCCCGCTAGCAGTAACAGAGAGCACACCATCCTGGCTGCCATTGCAGGTCAGGTTCGTGCTGCTAATGTTGGTGATCGAAACTGCCGCAGCAGGCTGGGTAATGGTAGCGGAAGCAAGCCCGGTGCAGCCAAGGGCATCGGTAACCGTGGCGGTGTAGGTGCCCGGCTGTAGGGCCGAGAGGGTCTGGCTTGTGCTGGAAAAGCTACCAGGCCCACTCCAGCTATAGGTATAGGGCGGGGTACCCCCATTGGGGTTTACGCTGGCCGTACCATTGGCCAGGCCAAAGCAACTCACATTTGTGCGGGCGGCAGTTGGGCTCAGGGCTGGGTTCTGGCTCAGCACAAACGTAACCGATTTTATTGTGCCCGCATCATCTGTTACCGCTACCGTGTAGGTGCCTGCGTCCAGGCCCGTTGCGCGTTCCGTATCTGCCGTGGGGTTGGTGGTAGCAAAGCCACTTGGCAGCGGGCCCGGCACCTTGCTCCAGGCAAAGGTGTAGGGGGCTGCACCGCCAGCGGCCGTTGCCAAGGCCTCTCCGCTGGCGTCTCCTGGGCACAGGGTACCACTAGTGGCAACCGTCAGGCGCAATACGTCCGGGTCTAACAGCTCTACCACCAGGACGCGCTCGCAGCCACTGGCATCGCGCACGATGGCGCGATAGAAACCAGCAGGCCGATTTGTCAGGCTAGCACTGGTACCGGCAATGGGGGTGCCGGACAGGGTCTCCCAGCGGTAGGTGTAGGGCGGGGTGCCCCCGGCTGGCTCTTGGGTAATACTACCATCGGAGGCGCCGGGCACGCTAGGGTTCACCTGCGAGCTACTGAGGGTTAGTGTAGCAGGCTGGGTGATGCTGAAGTCGCGCTGGGCCCTGCAGCCGTTCGCATCCGTTACCTCTACGCGATAGGAGCCCACACCGAGGCTGCCCAGGGTATTGGACGGGCCATTCTGCAGGGTGGCATTGCTCGGCTGGCGGGTAAAGCGGTAGGTATAGCCACCAGCACCGCCCGTAGCGTTCAGGGTGAAGCTGCCACTGTTGTCTCCGTTACAGCCCACATTGGTCTGGCTAAAGGTATTGACACTGATGGCGGTGGGCCCACTAATAGTTACGTTCCGGGTTTGCACACAGTTTTCGCCGTCGCGCACTGTTACCGTATAGTTTCCGGCGGGCTTACCACTTACGCTGGCAGTGGCCTCATTACCCGGGGTCCACAGGTAGGTGTAACCTCCGTTGCCTCCGCTGGCCGTCACACTAGCGGCCCCATCGCTCAGGCCGAAACAGCTGGTGGGCGTGGTACTATTCAGGCTGATGGCAAGGGGCGTGGCAGGCTGGGTTATCACCACGTCTACTGAATCCTTACAGCCGTTCTGGTCGGTCACCACGGCGCGGTAGGTACCTGCGGCCAGGCCGGTAGCCGTGCGGCCAAACTGGCCAATGAGGGTTCCTGCAGGCACACGCTTCCAGAGGAAGGTGTAGTCGGATCCCGAACTTAGGGTGCCGCCGGTAGCATCCACACTGGCTGTTCCGTTATTGCCACCAAAGCAACGAACAGGTGCGGAATTGGTGATTATGGCATCAAGAGGTGCCGGATCCAGAAGGGTAACGACCACGGAGTCTCGTACGCCGGGGACACTGCTATCCAGCACAACTGCCTTGTATTGACCGGGGGGCAGGTTGGCCTGCTGGTTCAGGTTCAGCCCATCGGGGAGGGGTATGGGCCCTGTCCAGGTATAGGTATAGGGCGCAGTACCAGCAGCGGGGGTGATGCTGATCTGGCCATTGGCATCGCCGTGGCAGGCGGGCTGGGTAACTAGGCTGTTCAGGCGCAGGTCGCCCACGGCCGGTTCCAGGATCACGTAGGTCGTACTATCTCGGCAGCCCCGGCTATCGATGCTGTAAACCTTGTAGGTGCCACTGCAGAGACCGGAGATGCCCGGAGCAGCCAGTAGCGTGCCATTGGGACGCCGCCACTCGAAGGTATAGGGCGGAAACGGGCTCTGACCCGTAGCGGTAGCGGTAGCCGTACCATCGCAGCCTCCGGGGGCTGTTACATCCGTCTTGGTTACGTTGATGCTGGCATCGGCCACACGCACCCGCACGGTATCGGCGCTGGAGCAGCCCACTGCATCAAAGGCCCGCATAATGTAGCGCGTGGAGCTGAAGGGGTAGGCTGTGGCTATGCTGCTACCCGTGCCTGTAGCAGGGTTTAGGGTAGGTGCACCAAAGCTTACTGACCCGCCGTTGTCCGCCTCCCACACGATGTCTACAATCTCATTGACCGAAGAGCTTACATTGAAGGTAATCGACCAGTCCAATAACGACGCAGGTGTAGCTACATTATCATCTTTCACAATCAGGTTCCAGGTGCCGGTAGCCTCGGAGCCGAGTATGCCTGCCCACAGGCCCGTGGAGCTGAGCGTGGGATTGTCTACCCGGAATGTGCCGGTTACCACCTGTGGGGGCGTGGCAGGTGGGGGGTTATTGGGCCAGGCAGAGGCACCCGGGCGGATGCATACACCAGACAAGAAAGTGCTGTTTAGGGCTCCCCGGCGGTTGATCAGCGTATCGATGCCGCCGGCGGGGTTTTGTAGCAGAACAACCAGATCTCGGCTGCGGAGCGTGGCAATGTTCAAGCACACCTCCTTTACCGTGCTGGCCGTTACTGTGTTGGGTAGCACCTGGGTTACGGCTATTGGGAAATAGGTGTCGGTGCCAGCCACTGGGCCTCCCTCAAAGTTGCCAAAAGTGAGTTCGCCGGTGGTGGTGGAGGGCAGCGCCTGCACGGTGCCAGTCATATTCACCTGCCCGCCAGCGCATACGGCTATATCATAGGGCAGGGCTGGGGTACTGGGGCTGGTGGCAACGGTGGGGCCAGGGGTAATAGTTACATTCTGGCGGGCCATGCTGGTTACGCCGGTGTTCAGGTCCGTCAGGGTTAGTACCACCTCATAGGTACCTGCTACTTCGTACTGATGCTGGGGATTGGGCTGGTAGCTGGTACTGCCATCGCCAAAATCCCAGCTATAGGCAAAATGACAAGCATCATTAAAGTTGGTAAAGCGCACCGCATTGCCATCGCATTCCAGCGAGCTGGCAAAACGGGGCTTGGGCATCCCGATCAATAAGCCGGGCTGGCTGGTGATACCCGAAAAGGTTACAATCAAGCCCGTGTTGCTGGCTTTTCGATCAATCATTAGCCCATAGGTTTGTCCTGCGGTAATGCTTAGGCCATCGGGGCAGTTCAGGCTGGCACCTGTACAGGTGTTGGTCCCGCAGATGGAGGGCGGGCAATTCCACCCTACCGTTCCGCCATTGGTGGTAGCGGTATTTGAGTTGCACCCCTGCGGCAAGGCCAGAGGACTACCTTGGCAGCCTTGGGTAACGTCGTATACAGCATAGTCGATGTTTACAGGGGTATTGGGGGTAACGGTGAAGGCGAGCCGCCCCCCAGAAACTGCGTAAAATTTGAGCCAAAGCGTATTTTCCTCGTCCACGGTACACTGCGTAGGCTCTACGCGGGTGCCGGCGCCCAGGCTTCCGGACGGGATAACCAGTGCATTGGTATTGGTAACATAGAAGGCGGAACCACAGTCTTGTCCGGGCGTGCTACAGGGGGTGGGCACCACCTGGCGCTCTATACACACGGCAAAGTTGCCGCTACCCCCGTCGCTATCCACCACCAGGTAGTAGGTCTGCCCGGCAGTAAGGCCCGTGACCAACAGGCTATTCTTACGCTCATTTTCTATCGCAAACACATCCTTCTGGCAACCCACCAGGGCCAGGGTGCCGCAGCTGCCGCTATACACCGCAATCTTGGTATCGATAACGGTTTGGGCAAAGTTGGTACTTACCCGGACAGCCGGACCGGGAGCCACAAAGGTAAACCAGACCGAATTGTTAAAACCACTGCCCCAGCACAGGGGCGGGATGGGATCGGAAACAGAAGTAGACAGTGCATTGGAGTACACATTGGCTTCGCACAGGCCACTACCTACGGAAAGAGAAATAGCATTCGCACAATCGTCATTTGCCGGCTGGGCCCACAGCCCCGCCGCACACATGATAACCAAGCCAAGAGACAAGCAAGTTCGCCACAGCAGAGATCGCATAAGAGTTACTCAATAAAAATATCCTGGTTTTTTGCAATAGTTGAACAAAAGTAGAAAAAACTAATCTTATGTAAATACGGTAGGCCAATATAAAAGGATTTCCATTCTATACACCATCTGGCGAACAAATGCCAGGATAGATAAAATAGGTACACCTGCAGATTTACCTAGGCATTTTTGCCCAATATAACCAAACCAATACGATCATTTTTTTACAGGAATGACCCATTTTTATTTTAAAAAAGACCTAACAAATATATCTGTGTCTTTTTTTTAAATAATTGATTATTAATTACTTAATAAAAAACAAATGCCTGGTAGCAGCAGCCTAGGTAGGCAGAGAACGGACAAACTTTCCGAAATGTGAGGCGTACACGCCACAGAACACCCTCACACAACAAAACAAGCGTTTATGGGCCCTTTTCTACTACCTAGCCGGGTATTCTGCGTTGCTTTGCTTGCCATACTCTTGGCAAAACCCGGCACAGCGGCCACCTTCTTCTGGATGGGTACGGTCAATAGCAGCTGGGATGAGCCAAACAACTGGTCTCCCGTCGGCGTGCCAGATGGGAACCTGGGCGATGACGTGCGAATCATCGGCCCATTGGGGCCCGGCGCCCCTGCTCCGGTTGTGAATGTTACCACGGCCTCTTGCCGCCACCTGCTGATCGACTTTGTAGACCTGGAGGTGGCAATCGGCATGCAACTGGACATACAGGGCAATCTGCAGTTTGTGAATGCCACCAACATCACCCTACAGCCCAATAGCCGGCTGAAGCTACAGGGCAACCTGGACAATGCCTCGGGAAACGGCAACCTGATCTCGCAACCTGGTAGTCGGGTTGTCCTGTATGGCACCCAGAACACGAAAATTCTGGGAGACATCACCTTCTACGACATTACCATCAGCAAAACACCCCCCTACTACGTGTTCAATGCACCGCTGTGTAGCGGAATCCCCACCTTCGTTACCATCGACAACAACCTGACCATCGACCTGGGGGTGTACCGGGTGTGCGATGCAGACAATGGCCAAACCCAACCCGAGCTCTCAGTAAACGGAAACATCATCATCAACAACGGTGGAGGCCTAGACCTAAGTGGCCGCGAAGACTTTGCCCAAGGCTGCGCTGTGGATGCCGATGGCTATAACAGCGAAGAGATACGGGTACACTTGGGAGGGAACCTGAGCGACAACTCCAGCCCCTACGACCCCACCCCCAGCCGCGGATTCTATATAGGCGATCTGACAATCAATAGTGCCACCCATGCAGGCGAACGGGCACTACTAGTCTTCGTAGGTGCGCGCGACCAAACCGTGCTAGGCCAGTACACCCTAACTGACGAGGGCAATGTGCCCAACCAGGGCGCAGGCATCTGGATGCCCCGAATACGGATAGACAAGAGCAACCCGGCCAAGCGTGTAGCCATGCTTACCAACATGCGGATCTACGGTAACTCGGAGATCCGGAGCGGCGTTTTGCTAACGAATGGCAAACGCCTGCTATTTGGAGAGCGGAACGACGAAACCCTGGATATAACCAACAGTGGCACCCTGTATGCCAATGAGAATAGCGAGATCCGCCTGCTGGGGCAAAATGCGAACGGGGTATTCCTGCGAGTATATAGCGGCGGGCACCTGAAGATGATAGGCGGCCCGGCTGAGCGGATAATCGTAACCCGAGATGCGGCTACCCCGGGCCGCTACTTCCGTACTGCGGTATACAACGGCGGGCGTATATCTGCCCGCTATGTAGACTTCAACTTCCAGGGCAGCTCAAACACGGGCTTCAATAACAATGGGCTGCTGGGCAGCACCTGCAACTGCCAGGATCCGGCCGACCCCTGCTACAGTAGCCTGGGTGGCTTCAAGGTATTCCAGGGTGCGGTGCTCGACCCCGATGGACTTGGTGCCAACTTCTCCGACTGTGCCTTCTCCGCCGGTGCAAACGCCTACACTGGCCTACTGCTGAATGTAACCGGCAACCATATATTGCAGAATGTGGTCTTCAATGGCTCCAACCAGGATGCCTCTATCCCGCACATCTTTGGCCGGCCACCTGCAGCCACCTGCGACGACTTTGTAAACCCAACGGACCAATGCCTGTGCCGGGGCACTGTGACGCCCACAAACATCATCTCGAACAACCCGAACACCACCATTACCCTGGTGAATGGCAGTGGCATGATCGGGGGAGACATCATCGGCGAATACTTTGATGCCGGTAACCGGGACTATGTACAGACCTACCTGAACCCGGCCTATGCCGCTAGCGCCAGCAACCAAGCCTGGGGCTACCACGAAAACAACAGCAACCGGCTGAGCTACGTCAATGACTTTGTGGTGCATACCGGACGTGGAATAGCTGTGTGGATAGGCCGATCGGCCACCAGCGACAACTGGAATGATATAGATAACTGGAGTACCAAGACCCTGCCCGGCAGCCCCATACCAGGAGTAGGGGGGGCCGACACCTTCACCGTCATCATCCCGCGGGGTGCACGCCGAAATCCGGTGGTGAATGTACCGGTCAGCCTCCGAGGCTCTATCCACAATAACCTCACCACCTGGGTTATCCCTACTGTGTATCTAAACAATAGCCTGGGCATTTACCCCGCCACCACTACCTACACCCAGTCTACCACAAACAAGATATTGACGGTAAATGCCGGCATGCGCCTCTCATTCGAGGGAGACCTCTTTAACTATGCCAGCAGCACGCTAACGATGACGGGCGCAAGCGAGCTGTACGTAGGGGGCAGTTACTTCAACCACTCTGCCAACGCACAGTTTAACCGGGCCAATAGCACGGTGTACTTCAACGGGGCCGGCCCGCAGCAGGTACGCACGGGAGATGATGAGTTTTGGAATGTAACCATCATCAAGCCCTCCTCCACCGTGTACATCCAGAATAATAGCCTGACTATCCGGAACAACTTCCTGCACCAGAGTGGTGCCATGGAGCTCTTTACCGGCCAGCAGCTGCGGGTGCACGGAAACTTTACGATGAATGGCGGCCGCCAGATATGGAACTTCTCCCCGCTCTTCTTCCGGGGCAACTTTGTCATCAACGACGGGGAACTGATGCCGCAGGGCAGCTCCGTGCAGTTTGAACACACCGTGGCAGGTACCTATCGCTTCAAGACGAATAACCAGGCCTTTAACTACCTCCGCATAGGGGGGGTAGCAGGCTGTGTGTTTACCCTGGAGGACAACCTGACTATCCTGAGCTCGCACAAGGGCGTAGCGCCGGCCTTCATAGGCACCACCTACAACCACGCCTGGCTGGCAGCCGGAAACACCCTGAACCTGAATGGAAACCAGATGCGGGTGCAGCACTTTGTGGTAGATGGCACCCTGAATGTAACCCCCGGCAGTGGCCCGCGTGGCGCCGAGCTGCTAATAGAGGGCCTGGACAACGCCAATACCACAGGAGACGGAACCTATACCTATCCGACGGCAGGTACCGTGGCCGATAACTCGCTGCGGGTGCGAACCGGCGGACGCCTGAATGTGATTGGCACCGCTGCCAAAACCTCAAAAGTATCTCGCCAAGGCATAAACGGGCGATACCGGCTGGAGGTAGAGGCAGGGGCGAGCATATCCGCAGAGCAAGCCCTATTCGACCTGATGGATGCCAATGGCATAGACTGCCGCCTGGCCACCATCGTCACACCTGCCTCGGGCAATGCCTGCTTTAGCCACACCACCTTTACCAACGGTGCCCCCACAGCGGGCAGCATCCTGCTGCGCATACCCAAGCGCTGGGACCCGGTAGAAAAAACCGTACAACAGGCCAACTTCCCCGCGCGGGCACATGGCAGCGCGATAAATGTATGGCGGGATGTAAGCGGTGCTGGGCCAAACACCACTATTACCTTCAACCTGCCGAGTGGCATATTTGCTGGCGAAGACTTTGATGATGACAATGGCCAGGCTATTACCTATGTTGACTGGGTCATTACCAACATTAAACGCTGGGATGGCGGCGGAGACGGCATCAGCTGGAACGATGCCAACAACTGGTGCGACAACACCGTGCCCGGGCCCACGGATGATGTGATCCTGGACCACACGGCCTGTAGCCCACTGGCGGCCTATACCATTACAGCCAGCGCGCCGGTCGCGATCAAAGACCTATACATCATACCCGACAACCAGCTGGCTGCCGGTACGGTAAACCCCATTGTGCTGCGGGTGAATGCCAACTTTACGGTAAACGGGCAGTTTACCTGCGATGCCCTGGGCACCTTCCATATCCAGAACAGCACCTCCACCCTTACCTTCCGCCGCAGTTTCAGCCTGGATGGCGAGTTTTACCACGGAAACAATCCGAATCTGAACTTCGATGGAACCGGCATCAATGTGATTAACAACTCGGGCTATGCTGACTATCCATTCTACACTATGAACTTCCTGAATGGTATCTATGAGCTGAACTCCATCATCCAGGTACAAAATGACGTTACCATCCAGAGTACGGGTGTCCTGGATGCCTCTAATGACAACTTCCGCATCAACCTGGCGGGCAACTGGACCAACAACAACGGAAATTTTGAGCCGCGCTTTGGTACCGTGGCCTTTGTAGACCTGGATGCCCACACCGAGGCGCTGGGGGGCAGCACGGTGAGCTACCCCGCCGTAGCCAGTGCCCAATCCATACGCTACACCAATGGCTACACCACCTTTGCCGACTCGCTGGCCAACCTGGTGCGGGTACCCGAGACTTTCTTCAACCTGGTGATCGACAAGCACCTGTCTCCCGTAGGGCAGGATGTGAAGAGCAGGGCTACCCTGCTGGTAAACGGGGTGCTAGACCTGCGGCAGCGAAACCTGAACACGCAGTGCACCAGCTGCCCCGTACCAGGCATCAGCAAACAGCAGTATGAAAACCTGGCGATACTGGGCCTATTTGGCAGCTGGACAAATGCCTCGGAGGTAAGCTATATCGACGGGCCACTGGCGCGCACGTATATATCTAACGTACCCTTTAACTATGATTTCCCGATAGGCAAAACCGGGGACTACGTGAAGCCGATGGAGCTGGAAATAGCACTGGCTACCAATGGCCCGGAGCTGGCCCTCTTCGCCGTAGAGCAGTTCAGTCTCGCTATCGATACCCTGAACCGGCCTATCCCCCCCAGCACTTGTGCCGCTGTGGCGTCCAATACCAGCCCTGTCCTGCTGAACCGGTCGTGGAATGTGGCACAAGTTCGGCCCAGCCTGTGGGGCTCTCCCACCCTGGCATCCGGAAACGTGAAACTGGTGTGGGGCGCTGCAGATGGCATACCCAATACCTACGAGGGCATGAGTGCCCTGAAGGACAACGGACCGGACCCACGTGGCCTGAGCGCGAAACACGCTGGCTTACTGGATGACTACGACCCGAGCTGTACCCCAGCCGAGGCCCTTGTGAATGGCAATGAGCTAGGCGGCGAAATCCTGAGCCTTAGCAGCTTCTCCAGCCTGGGTAATGGCGACTTTGGCGTGGTGTACCATAATGTGACCCTGCTACCCATTGAGGAGATCAGCTTCGAGGCGAGCTATGCACACCCGGGCGCCCAGCTGGGCTGGCTCACCCGGAATGAGTACGGAAATGCAGGATTTGAACTACAGCGGGCCGAAGTGGGGCATGGCTTTGAAACCATAGCCCACTACACCGCAGACGCAACCCTGGTGGGCAGGGGCACCTATCTGGGCAATAGCCAGTACCACTACTACGATGCGGCCCGGCTGCTACCCGGCCACACCTATACCTACCGCCTGTATAGCGAGGACCTGCAGGGCAACCGGCACCTGGATGGCGAACGCAGCATAACCGTACCCCGGTCTAGCTACCTGGACAATGTGTTTCCCAACCCATTCAGCCAGCAGCTTACACTCCGCTACGGGCTTACACAGGCGGCACCCGTAACAGTTAGAATCTACAATGCACAGGGCGTACTGGCTATTCAGCCCCTACGGCAGGCAGCGATGCCAGCTAGCAACCATAGCCTGACGATAGACACAAGCCAGCTGGAAAGCGGGGTGTATATCTTGCACCTGATAACGCCCGATGAGGCGCACAGCCAACGCCTCATCAAGCAATGATGGGGGTGATAATCCGTTTCCGAAAGCCCCTATCGCACAATGGTAAGGGTACGGAAGTACTCCCGCTTGTTCCCCTCACAGTCTATGTACTCAATCAGTACCAGATAGGCACCCTCGGGCACATCGGCACCGTTGCTTAGCCCACGCCAGGGCGTGCTCCCCTCGTGCACCAGGGTACCCCAGCGGTCGAATACCTTCATCCTATACTGCGAGATATCTACCGCATTGGAGGGATACTCATCGTTCATGCCGTCGTTATTGGGCGTGAAGACGTTGCCCCAGTAGCTGGGCGAAATCTGGAAGGGCTTGGGCTCAGTCAGCTGCACCCGTTCCTCGCGGGTGTTGCCGCACTTGTCGGCCACTGTCAGGGTATACAGGCCGGCCTCTTGCACCGTCAGGGTATAGGTGGTGCCCACGGTCTCCCCATCCTCGTTCTTCCACGCATAGCCATAGGGGTTGCCTACCTGCTCGGGCAGCGGGTATGCCAGGCCGATCTGCTTGGGCGAACCAGGGCAAATGAAGCCACTGGTGGGCATCTCCAGCGCAGGCACGGCCTGTGGGTAGCTTAGCACCTTCTCGTCGGCGGTGTATTCGTTGCACACGCGGTTGATGCGTAGCTGGTAGTTACCCGGCTGGTTGGTGGTAAGGATGCGGTCTTCGCTCACCAGGTCGCCCTCGCGGTACCAGCGGTACTTGTACGCGGCGGCATAGGCATCCTGGCCCTCCGGTCCTACCAGTTGGTAGGATTCGCCTACGCAGATCACGTCATCCGGCCCCAGGCTAAACGGTGGGGGGGTGGCGGGCAGGTACTCCACCGTGTTCTCTACCGGGGCGGCGCAGCCATTGCTTACGGTGAGCGAGTAGCGGCCGGGCTTGTCTACCGTTACGGTGCGTAGTGCCCCTACCGAGGCTCCATTCAGCTTCCAGGTGTAGATGTAGCCGGCGCCGGTGGGCCCGCTGATGGTGTAGCTGTCTGTGCCGCACAGGGGTACGTCTACCCCCAGGTCAAAGCCCGGGATGGTGTTCTCGGTCAGCTTGATGTCGTCCTCGCGCTGTAGGCCGCAGCCGTTTCGTACCACGATGCGGTACTCGCCCGGGCCTGCCAGATAGGTGCGTGTGTCGGCCAGCCGCTCGCCGGTCAGCTTGTTGGTCCACTCGTACTGGAAGCCAGCACCCACTGGCACACTCTTCGTTGGGTCTATCATGTTATCTCCAATGATTCGCTTGGCATCCGCACACAGGATGTCATCCGGCCCAAGGTCAAACTCCGGTATGGGGCTAGGGCCAAATACCCGGATCACCTGGGTGAACACGCCGCAGGCATTGGTAAGGGTCAGCTGGTAGTTGCCCCACCTGTTGGTGGTGAATACCTGGCTGGTAGACAGTGGTGCGGGGTTACCCACGCGGATCCAGCTGTAGAGAGCCCCAGCTGCTGCGGGCGCAGTCAGCGTAGCTACATCGGCCGTGTTTTCTGCGCACAGCAGCACATCTGGTATAGCTAGCACGGGCACAGGTTGGGGCAGTAGGGTTACGGTTACGCTGCCGCTACCCGTAGAGCCACAGCCATTGTTTACTTCCAGCTGGTAGGTTCCGGGCTGGTTTACATCTATAAAGCCGGGGTTAGACGAAAAAATCGTGCCATCCCGGCGCCAGGTATGGGCCGGCGGGCCAGGCACATTCCAGTAGGGGGAAAAAATCCGGACGGTTTGACCCTGGCACAGGCTGCGCGGATCGCCCAGCAGCAGCACTGCTGGCACAGGGGTCGGGGGTACCAAGACAAAGGGAACCCGCTTGGCATTACAGCCATTGCGCAGGGTGAGCGAGTAGGTGCCGGGTTCATCCACCTCCAGCCTTCGCTCAGTGCCTATTATCGTCGGGTCAGGGTCCTTGCGCCACTCGTACTGATAAGACACGTCGGGACCTATCAGGTCCTTAGCCGTTAGCTCGCAGAGCGTGCCACCCGGCGGATCGGGCGTGATGGCAAAATCACCAATCCGCTTCTCATTCGCAAACTCGACGACCACCTGGCCAGACACCGTGGCACCGCAGCCATTGGTTACCTCCAGGCGATAGAGACCTCCCTGGTTTTTCACCTCCAGCTCGCGTGTGGTTATGCCAGTAAATTCTCCGTCCCTGTACCAGCGGTAGGCATAGTCGGGGCTTTCGGGGCCAGATAGTATCCGCTTTTCATCCAGGCACAGGCGGCTTGTTTCGCCCAGGCTAGGGGGCGTAAAGGGCTCGGGGTCCTTCAGCTCGATAGAATCCAGGCCTAGCAGGCCACATGGATTTCGCACTTCCAGGTAGAACTTACCTTTTCCGGTAGCGGTATAGTCCTTGGTGGTGGCTACCTGGTTGGCCAGCGTGTTGCTACCCGCCCGCCAGCTGTAGGTAAGGTCGGTACCCGTGGGTCCTATCAGGGTGCGTTTCAGGTCGGGGCATAGCGGCAGAAACGCGGGAATATCAAATACATACTTCTGATAGCCCGGGAAAAAGTTGGGTAGGCCCTGCACACTCTCGGTACCTGCGGGCAGCACAATGGCATTCCGCTGAAACTGGAAGGCCGGGGTGCCCACACGTGCATCGGGGGTATTGATGCGGTGTACGGTGCCGCCCGACTGGGCCACATAGATGCGCCCGTCGGGCCCCAGCTGCAGGTCACCATATTTATTCAGGGCTGTACCGGGCTCGCCAAACTCCCGCTGGGATGCCAGCAGGTTGGTAGCAGTCAGGTCATACTGCCGGATGGGCAGGGGGCTTTCGGTAGTGGTGTACAGGTACTGTCCATTGGGCGAAAACACGGCTCCGTAAGGGGTTTGGCCCGTCAGCACGATGTTCCGGGGGGTAGCTAGCAGGCCTGTCGTGTTGTTGAAATCGAAGATATTGATGACTCCGTCGCCAAAGAGGCAGTTCACCACACGGGTATACTGAAAGTTGCTGCGCAGCACGCCCGCCTCGGCAGCGGTTACTACATCGCCCCGGCTGCTTATGCTGCCTATGGCCTGTGTGCCCTGTGGGCCCAGGCCAGTCTTGGTGAGCAGGTAGCGTACAAATACGTTGCTATTCCGGCGGTGGCCAAGTATCCACACATCCTCGCCATTGGCGTGCGGGATGGCGGTCAGTTTTTCCTCGCACCCATCCGTTATCTGCGTGCGGGGCACCACCATGCTTACGGCACCGGTAGTCATATTCTGCTCGAAAACAGCATAGTACAGGCGGCCCAGGGTGCCGGGCTGATACAGGCCCACCTCGGCGGTGAACAGGTAGTAGCGGTTGCAGCTCAGCGGCTGCCGCACCACCACGGCCGACTGCGTGGAAGAGCCATGCCCGCCCAGCTCCACAGCACCCGCTATGGGCTGGTTATCGCGGTTCCAGGCACGATCCCCGTCGGAGTAGAAAAGCAAATTGCCCTCGGCATCATAGGCCGCAGCACAGCCCTCCAGCGTGTTCATTTGGCTGCCCCCTGCAGGAGCCGGATTGGCCAGATCGGCAAACGAAATGCCAGCGTTCTGGCCAAAATACCACACCTTTTGGGCATGGCTACTGGTAAAAAGAACAAGAAGTGCGAAGAAGAGCCAAAGACGTTTCGATTTCATAACCTGGAAATTAACATTGCCATACCTGCGTGCACTGGCAAGCCACCATACACACAGGACGTCATAAATTTACACTGTGTACCAGTAGTTAACTACAGCCCATGTCCCAAATGGGCAGAATATAGGCTGAACTGTTATTTTCGATGCGCGAGTCGTCTTTCAACCTGGTGCGAAAGAGCCGGAAACCCATTTTCTCACATCTTGGCAAATGAATTTTTGTAGCTATGTGCCATTTTTTTTAGTAAAAAGAGGTAAATCGTAACGGTATAGGATCCTATTCACGTACTACAGGACATGAACCCAAAAACCGGGATTATACAGGGCAAACATGGCCCCATAGCCACAAGTCTGTTTCTACCCAAACACCACCAGCATACCCCCCTGGTTATTTTTAGTCATGGCTTCAAGGGGTTTAAGGACTGGGGGCACTGGCCCCTACTGGGTCAGGCATTTTCAGAGAAGGGCTATGCATTTTTAAGTTTCAACTTCTCGCAAAATGGTACCACCCCACAGCACCCCACAGAGATTGTGGACCTGGAGGCATTTGGCCACAATACCTATAGTAAGGAACTGGATGACCTGCAGACCGTGGTAGCCCACGCACGCAGCCAGCTAGCCGATGTGGTGGATACCGAAGCCCTGTTTCTGCTGGGGCATAGCCGGGGTGGCGGCATCAGCCTGCTGGCTGCAGCTGCCGACCCCAACCTGAAGGGTGTATGCACCTGGGCCGGCGTGGGCACCCTGCTTCGCTTCAGCCGGGCCGAGCTGGAAGAATGGCAGAAAGCGGGCGTGCTGCACGTGCCCAATAGCCGAACAGGCCAACTGCTGCCCCTGTACCCAGACCTGCTAGAAGACTACCACCGCCACATCAAGCACTACCAGCTGGCCAAGGTAGCCCAAAGCCTGCAGATGCCCTACCTGCAGATACATGGCACCGAAGACACCACCGTTCAGCTAGACGAAGCCCGCAGCCTGCGCATCTTCAACTACCGGATGCAAAGCCTGGAGATAGCAGGGGCCAATCACACATTGGGCGGCGCACACCCCTGGACAGAGGCCCAGCTACCACCCCACAGCCAGCAGGCGCTGGAGGCCACCCTGGCTTTCTATGGTCAATGCCGCCAAGTACCTGGCGGCGCACACAGTTTGCAAGGCTAAACCTGGCGTAGCGGCGCAAAGCACCGTATCTTTAGGGCGCTATGCCCAACTTTGAGCTGTATAGTAACTACCAGCCCGCCGGAGACCAGCCCGAAGCCATACGCCAGCTGCTGGAGGGCCTGGCCCAGCATGAGGCACACCAGGTGCTGCTGGGGGTTACCGGCAGTGGGAAGACCTTTACCATGGCCAACGTAATAGCCCAGTGGAACAAACCCACCCTGGTGCTGTGCCACAACAAAACCCTGGCCGCACAGCTATACAGTGAGTTTCGCCAGTTTTTCCCGAACAACCGGGTAGAGTTCTTCATCTCCTACTACGACTATTACCAGCCCGAGGCCTATATCCCCAGTAGCGATACGTATATCGAAAAGGATATGAGCATCAACGAGGAGATAGAAAAACTGCGACTACGTGCCACCACCGCCCTACTGGAGGGCCGGAACGACACGCTCATCGTAGCCTCTGTCAGCTGCATCTACGGCATCGGCAATCCCAGCGACTACAAAGAGAATGTATTCCGGATAGAGCAGGGTGCTGCAATGAGCCGAAACGCCCTGCTGCACAGGCTAGTAAGCGTGCTGTACAGCCGCAGCGAAACCGAGTTTCGCCAGGGGCGTTTCCGGGTGCGGGGCGATACGGTAGAGGTCTTTCCGGCCTACTCAGACACCGCCATTCGGGTCATCTTCTTCGGAGACGAAATCGAAACCCTACAGCAGTTTGACCCCACTACCGGAAAGACGATAGCCGACCTACCGGAGTACACCATGTACCCAGCCAGCCTGTTTGCCACCCGGCCCGAGATACTAAACCAGGCCATACGCCGCATACAGGATGAGCTGGTGGAGCAGGTGGGATATTTTGAGCGGGGAAGCCAGTACCAGGAGGCCAAACGCCTGAAAGAGCGCACCGAGCATGACCTGGAGATGCTGCGCGAACTGGGCTTTACCCGGGGTATAGAAAACTATAGCCGCCACATAACCGGCCGGGCGCAGGGCGAGCGGCCATTCTGCCTGATCGACTACTTTCCGGACGACTACCTACTGGTGATAGACGAGAGCCATGTAACCGTAGGCCAGGTGCGCGGCATGTACGGCGGAGACCGAAGCCGTAAGCTGGTGCTGGTAGAGAACGGCTTCCGCCTGCCCAGCGCACTGGATAACCGCCCCCTGAAGTTCGATGAATTTGAAGGGCTGATGAACCAGGTGGTATACGTGAGTGCCACCCCGGGCGACTACGAGCTGGAAAGAACTGGCGGCGCGGTAGTAGAGCAGATTGTGCGGCCCACGGGCCTGCTGGATCCACCGGTAGAAGTACGCCCCCTTATTAACCAGGTGGATGACCTGCTGGAGGAGATAGACCGAACCGTGAAAAAGGGCGAGCGCGTGCTGGTAACCACCCTAACCAAAAAAATGAGCGAGGAGCTGAGCCGCTACCTCATCGACCTCGGCATCAAGGCCCGCTACATACACAGCGACATTGATGCCCTGGAGCGAGTAGAGATCCTGCGAGACCTGCGGCTAGGCAAGTTTGACGTGCTAATCGGAATAAACCTGCTGCGCGAGGGGCTAGACCTGCCAGAGGTGAGCCTGGTAGCCATACTGGATGCCGATAAGGAGGGCTTCCTCCGCTCCGAGCGTAGCTTCATCCAGATAGCTGGCAGGGCCGCCCGAAATGCCAGGGGACGCGTTATCCTGTATGCCGAGAAGATAACCGGCAGCATGCAGATGCTGATAGACGAAACCGAACGCAGGCGAGAAAAGCAGATGGCCTACAACACTGCCCACGGTATAACCCCCACCACCGTGAGCAAGAGCACCCAAGAGATACAAGAGCAGATGGCCGTAGGGGCGCGCACCTTTGGCTACAGGATGGAAGAGACTGAGCTGGCCCAGGTGGCAGACCCTATAGTGGCCTACATGAGTGCCGACCAGCTGCGCCGCAGCATAGCCGACACGCGCAAGCAGATGGAGCAAGCAGCCCGGCAAATGGACTTTCTGAGCGCCGCCAAGTACCGCGACGAGCTATTTGCCCTGGAAAAGCTGATGCAGGAGCGGGAAAAGTAGCCCACGCTACCAGCACCCCTCCCCATCCGGAACCTGAAGCAGCCAACACCCCGGCATGCCAACGGGCCCACAGTTGTGTGGCTAGCGTGGCTGCGGTGCAGAAAAAACCTAATTTAGTTTCTATGGAAACAATTTTAATAGTTACTTTGTGGCTCTTAATTAAAAAATGAAGAAGATGAAAAACGGACTGATACCAGCCTGCCTGCTCCTGGTGGCACTGCTGCTGGGTGGATGTGAAAAAGAGGGTGAGCTAACCCGTAACCCGCCAGGAAGAAATGTAACCGTAAGCACCGAGGCACAGCTGAGCAAAACAGGACAACTGGAGGGACGCAACGGCTACAGGGCCAGTGGCACTGCCGAGCTGCTGCTGGATGAAGGGGTATACAAGCTTCGGTTTACCAACCTGAACGTATCCAACGGGCCCGACCTGCGGGTGTATCTGTCTCGTGGCACCAGCCCGCAGGATATTATCAATGTAGGCAGGTTTTCCAATGGGCAGACCGAGCTGGCCTACACCGTGCCCGAAGGAAGAGACCCTAGCACCTACCCCTTCGTATTGGTCTACTGCCAGGCCTTCAGTGTCACATTTGCTGTAGCCCCGCTTAATTAACCTTATTGCATCTAGTATCATGCCCATTTATTCTCCAACATTCCGCCTACACACCATAGGCGTATATCTGCTGCTAGTAGCCGTGCTGATGCCCACACTGGCCAAGGCACAGGGCTGTAGCGATGCCGGTTTCTGTACCATAACCGGTAGCCATGGCCAAAGCATCGACTCGCTGCACAACCGCCTGGAAATTGGCAACGTGTATGCCGTGGCCGAAGAGGACGTGCAGGTAAATACCCAGTACATCACCTATCGCCGCCAGTTTGGTGCGCGCTGGGCCGCCAGTGTAAAGACCACCTTCTCCACAGCCTGGGGCAACTTTGGCACCCGGGGCCACTTTGGCGATGTGTATGGAACGGGCTTTTACACACTCTCGCACCCGAGTGTGCCCAAAAAAGTGATGTGGAACGCCCTGCTGGGTGTAAAAGTACCGACCAACCTGGGCAACCTCAAGATAAACCAGAACCCCCTGCCCATGGTGTACCAGAGTAGCCTGGGCACGGTGGATGCCATAGCCGGGCTAAACGCAACCATAGAGAGCTGGACGCTGGATGCTGCCGTGCAGCTACCTGTGGTACAAAGCAATCGGAACTCCTTCTTTGCCGAACAGTCTGGCACGGATGTATTCCCCTCTACCAACCTCTTTGAGCGCCGGCCCGATGCCCTGCTACGCGTTACCTACAACTATCAGACGGACGACAGGCGACTGACTGTGCGGCCCAATCTGCTGGCCATCTATCACCTGGGCGAAGACACCTTTGAAGACGCACTGGGCAAGCGGCAGGATATAAAAGGCTCCGACGGACTCACCCTGAACATCAACCTGATTGCCGACTACTTCTGGGTGCCTCGCCATGGGCTGGAGCTATCGGTAGCAGGCCCGCTAGTTGTGCGCGAGGAGCGGCCTGACGGCCTTACACGCGGCCTAACGGCGGGGCTGGCCTACATTGCCCGCTTCTAGAATTTACCGCTCCGTACCCGAACCCACCACGCTGGGACAAAAGGCAAGCCCGACAGGATGAACTGTTGGGCTTGCTTTTTTTGGGGGTGTTACGCGCCCGAAAGGAAGGAAAATTGGCAAAAAATGCAGAAGCGTGCTTGCAAAAAACAGAATAATCGCTAATATGGTGAACGCGGGCCGGATGGGTTAGCAGGCTACAGGCTGATTGCTGTAGCCTGACTGCCCGGTACCTACCGCACCCAAAAATCGAACCAGAAAAAACACAATCCTGAATAGCATGGAACGCATCTGGCAAGCACAATACCCGAAAGGCGTAGCACGAGACATAGACCCCAACCGGTACGCCTCGGTGGTGGATTTTTTCCTGAAAAGCTGCGAGAAGTTTGCCGACCGGCCTGCCTTTACCCACATGGGCCGTACCCTTAGCTACCGCCAGCTGGAGCAGGAGAGCCGCAAGTTTGCCGCCTACCTGCAGCAGCACACCAGCCTGAAGCCGGGCGACCGAATAGCCCTGCAGATGCCCAACCTGCTGCAATATCCTGTCATTATGTTTGGTGCCATGCGGGCCGGGCTTATCCTGGTAAATACCAACCCCCTGTATACCGAGCGCGAAATGCAGCACCAGTTTGCCGATGCCGGGGTAAAGGCAATCGTCATCCTGGACTTCTTTGCCCACAAGCTGGAAGAAATTCTGCCCCATACCGAGATCAAGCACGTCATCCTGACCCAGGTAGGCGATTATCAGCCCAACCCAAAGCGGCAGATCATTCAGTTTGTGCTGAAAAAGATCAAGAAAATGATCCCCGACTACCAGCTGCCCGATGCGGTGTGGTATAGAAGCACCCTAAAGCTGGGAGCCAAGGCCAGGCTGAGCGACCATGTGTGGCAGCGGGATGACGTAGCCATCCTGCAGTACACGGGGGGCACCACTGGCGTAGCCAAGGGGGCCATGCTCACCCACCGAAACCTGGTGGCCAACACCCTGCAAAACTGCGCCTGGATGGCCCCCCTGCTAAAGGAGGGTGCCGAAACAATCATGACCCCCCTACCCCTATACCACGTGTTTTCGCTGGTGGTAAACTGCATGACCTTTATCCACTACGGCGGGCTGAATGTGCTGATAACCAACCCGCGTGACCTGAAGGCCTTTACCCGGGAGATGAAGAAACACCCCTTTACGGTGCTGACGGGGGTAAACACCCTGTTTAACGGTCTGCTGAATTACGCGCCATTCCGCCAGCTAGACCTGAAAGCCCTGAAAGTGGTGGTAGCAGGCGGCATGGCCCTACAGCGGCCCATAGCGGAGCGCTGGAAGGAACTAACCGGCGTGCAGATCCACGAGGGCTTCGGCCTAACCGAATGTAGCCCAGTTACACACTGCAATCCCCTGGTGGGCGAAAACCGCATAGGCACCATCGGCCTGGCTTTTCCCAGCACAGACATTAAGCTGGTAGACGAGGCAGGCAATGAGGTGGCGCCGGGCGAGCGGGGCGAACTATGCATCATGGGGCCGCAGGTAATGAAGGGCTACTGGAACCGCCCCGATGAAACCGCCCTCGTGCTGAAGGACGGATGGCTGCGCACCGGCGATGTAGCCACCATGGACCCCGACGGCTATTTCCGTATTGTAGACCGGATCAAGGATATGATCCTGGTAAGCGGCTTCAATGTATACCCCAATGAGGTGGAAGAAGCCCTGGCAGGACACCCGGATATCCTGGAGTGCGGCGTGATAGGCGTACCCGACCCCGAGAGTACCGAGACCGTAAAGGCCTATGTAGTGAAAAAGCCGGGCAGCACACTAACCGAGGAAGCGGTAAAAGCCTATGCCAAAGAGGTGCTGGCTGGCTATAAGTGCCCGAAGTATGTAGAGTTTCGCACGGAGCTACCCAAAACCAACATTGGCAAGATACTCCGCAGGCACCTTAAGGAAGCGTAAGCCGCGAACCCCACAAATAGCGGGCGGGTGGGCGTGCCCGGTTTCTATAATCTGGTTCTACAGTCTAGCTTAGCCACCGGGGCGAGAAGCGGGCCCCGCCCCCCTACCGGATCACCGTTACCGTACGGATCAGCTCGCGCGTGCCACCCTGGCAGTCGGGCACCTGGATGTGCACCACGTAGCTGCCCTCGGGGGCATCGGTATTGCCGTCCGTGCCACGCCAGGGCTGGCTGCCCGTGTACACCAGCTGGCCCCAGCGGTTGAAGACCTGCAGGCGGTAGGCACCGTCCAGGTAGCTGGCGGGCGGGTAGGTGTCGTGCAGGCCGTCGGCATTGGGGCTGAAGGCGGTGCCCCAGCGATGTACGGCCGAGGCCTCGGGGTCGATGACTTCTACCTTGGCGGTGGCGCTGCGGCCGCATCGGTCGCTTATCTGGAGGGTGAGGGTGCCGCCCTGGCCGCTCGGGGGTAGAAACACAGGTTCCTCGCTCAGCAGGCTGCCGTCTTCGCTGGTCCAGCGGTAGGCCAGGCCGAGGTCGGCGGGCAGCTGTAGGGGGCTACTGGCCTGCAGGCAGCGGTCGTATAGGGGCGGCAGGTTGAGGCTCAGGGTGCTGGGATCTGCCTGCTGGGTGATGACAACTGAGTCGCGGTAATAGTTGCCGCAGCTGTCGATGGCCGTCAGTCGATAGGTGCCGGGCTGGGTGAGGGCAATCTGCCGGGTGGTGGCGATCACCTGGCTAAAGTCGGGGTCTCGGGCCCACTCCCAAGTGTAGGCAAAGTCGCCGCTGGGGCCTACCCAGGTTTGGGTCTCGCCGGGGCAGAGGCGGGGCTCGCTGGTGCTGGTGAGGCTGAAGGGCTGCACCTCGTCATAGCGGGTGAGGATGACGGTGTCGCGGGCGGTGTTGCCGCAGCCGTTTTTTACTTCGAGTACATACTCGCCGGGCTTATCGATTGGCAGGGTGCGATTCGTTTGGCTGGTCAGCTCGCTGCCATTCCGCCACCACCTGTAAGCAAGCAGGCTACCTGCGGGCCCGGTCAGCACAGGGTTATTGGCAGCGGGGGGATAGGCGGGGTCGTTGGCGTTCTGGTCTGTCCAGCGGCACCAGGGGCGGTCGGGGCCTAGCTCGGGCTTGGGGGGGGTGTCGCATAGCTTGACGATCCAGTAGTCCGAGGCAAACACTCCCCAACTTTTTTCGCTTTTTTCAAAACCTATATCAGACCCGGATTCACCTGCCAGGATGTAGCCGCCGTCGGATGTCTGCTGTAGGAAGGACAGCTTATCCTCATCAGTGCCACCTATCGTTTTATCCCATAGCTTTATTCCGTCTGCGTCTAGCCTCACTACCCAATAATCTGTACCGCCACGTCTATCTTCCCGCTTGTCTCCACCGGCACTAGACATCGAAGAACCACCCAATAGGTAGCCGCCGTCGGCTGTTTGCTGTAAGGCACTAAAACCCTCAGCGTTATATCCACCCAGGGTTCTGTCCCATTGTTTGCTTCCATTTGCGTCCAGCTTGACGATCCACCAGTCGTTATCGCCTATCCCTCCGCGTGGGCTTTCGCTCTTCTCGTAGCCCGCCTCAGACCAGGATTGCCCTCCCACTATATAGCCGCCGTCGGCCGTCTGCCGCAGGGCCATAAGAAAGTCTCCCGCAGCACCGCCCAGGGTTTTGTCCCACTGCCTATTTCCGTTCCCATCCAGCTTGACTATCCAGAAGTCACCACTGCCTCTGCTGTTCTCACTTTTTTCATTGTCTGCATTAGAAGAGGAGTATCCCCCCAGGATATAACCGCCGTCATTGGTCTGTTGTAGGGAACTGAGCCGATCAGCGCCGCTTCCGCCCAGGGTTTTGTCCCACTGCATGTTTCCATTCGCGTCCAGTTTTAGCACCCAGTAGTCGAAATCGCCCCGGCTATTTTCGCTTTTCCCGCCGGCTATATCTGCATCGGAAATAGAATATCCCCCCAGGATATACCCGCCATCAGCAGTCTGCTGCACAGAAGTTAGCAAATCGTCCTTGTTTCCTCCGAAGGTTTTGTCCCACTTCCTGTTTCCATTTTCATCCAGCTTTACCACCCAGTAGTCTCCAGCGCCCCGGTTATTTTCGCTTTTTTCAAAACCTATATCAGACCCGGATTGGCCTGCCAGGATGTAGCCGCCGTCGGCGGTCTGCTGCAGGCAACTGAGATTATCATGTCCAATTCCCCCCAATGTTTTATCCCACTCTTTGTCCCTGTTCACATCTAGTTTAATCACCCAGAAATCGTAATTACCAAACGAACGGCTGTCTTCACTTTTCAGGTTACCTGCCTGCGCATCAGAACTGCCCCCCACAATGAGACCCCCGTCCATCGTCTGTCTTATAGTAGGTTGAATACTTGCCCCACCAACCTGTCCGCGCAGGGTTTTGTCCCACTGTACGGTGGGCTGGGCGTGGGTGGCCAGGGCCGCTAGCAGCAGCAGGGTAAGCAGGAGGGGGATGGAAGAGAAGCGCATGCGGGGTACTGGAAGTTGCTTGCCTAAAGGTAAACAGCTGCTAGCAGAGGCACAAGCGCTTCCGGCTGAACTGCGCAAAATGGGGGCTGAACCGGCAGGCCGGACGACTGACCCAATGCGGCTAGCCCCTCCCAGGGTACCTCCTCCCCGCGCTACCAGGCGTTGCCGATCAGAAAACCCAGATAGAGGGAAAAGAAGGCCGAGCGGTCGGACTGGCGGTGCAGGATGTCCAGCGCACGGCTGTAGAGGTCGGCGGTAAAGCCCATGTCCACCCCGCGTATATACAGGGTGCTGCCCGCCAGGCTGAGTAGGGCATGCCCCTTTATGCGCAGCCCAGGCACAAACTGGGTGCGGTTCAGGCCCACAAAGTAATCTGCGCGGCCTACAATATCGATGAAATTGTACTTCCGATAATCGTACTGGTCTATCTCCACCACGGCCTGTGTCGTGCTAACCGGAACAGCCACCTCCAGGTAGTAGGGCTTCAGGATGCCGAAGACGGGGCCTAGGCCCAGGCCTGCCCGCAGCGAGAGTTTATTGTAATGATTAAGCTTCAGCAGCTCGGTCTGCAGGCCGTAGGTGCCGGCCAGGTAGTAGGCATAGTTGCGCTTGTCGTAGATAAAGTCGCGTCCGCCCTGGTCATTGTAAAGGCTCTTGGTTCTGGACTCCTTGGGGTCCTTGATATTACCCGTGGACAGGAACAGAACGCCCTCCCAGCGGCCTTGCAACTGCTTGAAGTGATAGAAGTCGAAACCGATGCCATAGGAGTGTATATGTGCCCCGAAGGCCGTACCCGCTGTGCGCGGCTCCAGGTCTTCCTCCAGGATGAGCTGGGCCTGTGCCCGGCCTGCCAGGCACATACACAGCCCTATGGTCAGTAGCTTCCACATAGGGTACTAACGACAGAAAGGCTATCGAACGGATACCAGCTCCACATCGAAGCGGAGGGTAGCGTTGGGGGGAATTACCCCACCGGCCCCGCGCTCGCCATAGGCCAGGTTTGCCGGGATAATGAGGATGGCCTTGCCGCCCTCTTTGAGCAGGGCAATGCCTTCCTCCCAGCCTGGGATAACGCGCCCCTGGCCCAGGGGAAACTGGATGGGCTCGCCGCGCTTGAAGCTGCTGTCGAACACGGTACCATCCTCCAGGGTGCCGTGGTAGTGCACCTCTACCGTTTTTCCGGCCACAGCCTGTGCGCCCTTTCCTTCTTCTACCATCTGGTATTTCAGGCCACTTTTGGTGGTTTGTAGCTTGCCTTCTTTCAGGGTATAGCCCTTGAAGTCGATGGGCTTGGGGCCCGGCTTTACGTCTTCCACCTGTACGTGGAAGATCAGCTCGGCATTGGGGGGAATAACGCCACCGGCGCCCTGGGCACCATAGCCCAGTTCGGCAGGGATTAATAGCACAGCCTTTGTGCCCACGGGCAGCAGCTGAAAGCCCTCATCCCAGCCCTTGATAACCTGGCCCATACCTACCTGGAAGGTAAAAGGCTGTCCGCGGTCGAAGCTGCTGTCAAACTTGGTTCCGTCCTTCAGCAGGCCGTGGTACTGGGCCGTTACCCGGTCTCCTACCTGTGCCAGGGGGCCGCTGCCTTTCTCGTAGATATAGTAGCGCAGGCCAGAGTCGGTGGTCTTGATCTTGGCCTCGTCTACGGGCCATGGGGGGGTGGCGGTGTCTTTATTCATGCTGGCAGAGGTGGATTGTGTGCCGTCCTGTGCGCAGGCTGGCAGGATGGCTAATACAAGCAGGTATACAAGCAGGTGTTTCATGGGTAGTTTTCTATTCTTAGGGGGTAAAGGTACGTTTATTCCAGCATCCAGGGCACATCCTCGCGGGCTATTCGCGTGGCGGAGAAAGTTTTCTGTGCGTCGGCCAGCGCGGCCTGCCGGTCGGCCAGCTCGGGGTAGTCGTGGGCGGCAAAGTGTGTTAGCATCAGCAGCCTGGCATTGGCCCGCATGGCCATGGTGGCGGCATCGGTGGGGTTCATGTGTCCCCAGCCCCCGTCGGGCACCCCGGGCTTCAGGCTGCACTCAGCTATCAGCATGTCTGCCTGCCGGGCCAGGGCTACGCCCGCCTCGCACAGGCTGGTATCGGTGCAGTAGGCCAGTGCATACCCCTCAGCCTCCAGGCGGTAGCCATAGCAGCGCACGGCGTGCACCAGGGGCAGGGCCTGCACACGCCCCCAAGGGAAGCCGTGGGTGCCATCGGCCAGCTCGTGGAAGTGCACCGGATAGGGCAGCTGCTGCCAGGGGATGGTGTAGGGGGCCTGCACCAGGGCATCAAAGTAGGACCGAAAACCTACAAAACCGCAAATGTGTAGCTCCACCGGGCGTAGCAGCATCAGGTAGTGTAGCCCACTGGTGTGGTCCAGGTGAAAATGGCTGAGAAACAGGTAGCAGGGCAGCCCGGGGCGGAGTAGCCTGGCCGCGCGGTAGAGGCCATTGCCTGCATCCAGGATGACGTCCGCCTGCGGCAGCTGGATAAGGGTACTCAGGGTATTGCCCTTATGGTCCGAATACCAGCCATTTGTGCCCAGAAAATGAATAGGGAGCGCCATCCAGCACAATAATACGGAATAAGGGAATAAGGGAATAAGGGAATAAGGGAATATGCCAATGCCTCAATCGGCTGTGCGCAGCCAGGCCCGTGCGCACAGCGTGCATGAGCCGCGTGGTGAAAAAATGTGCATAAGCAGAACAAAGCCCCCGACCTGTGGATAACTGCCATTGTCTACTTTTGCAGGCCGTTATGATGGGTAAAATGCGTGCGATATGAGACTAACGAAGCTGGAAGTACAGGGTTTCAAAAGCTTTGCCGATCCGATCAAACTAAACTTTGATGCAGGCATTACCGGCATAGTGGGGCCCAATGGCTGCGGCAAGAGCAATGTGGTAGACGCCATCCGCTGGGTGCTGGGCGAACAGAAGACCCGAAACCTGCGCAGTGAAAAGATGGAGGACGTGATCTTCAACGGTACCTCGCAGCGCAAGCGGGCCAATGTGGCCGAGGTGGCCATCACCTTTGAAAACACCCGAAACATCCTGCCCACAGAGTACACCACCGTTACCGTAACCCGCAAGCTGTATCGGGATGGCGACAGTGAGTACCTCATCAACCAGGTTCCCTGTCGGCTGAAGGACATCCACAATCTCTTCATGGACACGGGCATCGGCTCAGACAGCTATGCCATCATCGAGCTGGGCATGGTGGAAGACCTGATTAAAGACAAGGCCAATGCCCGCCGCCAGCTGTTTGAAGAAGCAGCCGGCGTAAGCCGCTACAAGCTGCGCAAGAAAGAAACCCTGGGCAAGCTGGATGAAGTAGAAAAAAACCTGGAGCGGGTAGAAGACATTCTCTTCGAGATAGATAAAAACCTGAAAAGCCTGGAGAAGCAAGCCAAACGGGCCGAACAGTACCTGAACCTGAAGGCCCAGTATCGGCATGCCAGCAGCCAGCTGGCCTACCTGAAGGTGGAAAACCTGCTGCACCAGCACGAGCAGCTGAAGGCGCAGGATGAGCAGCTGGTAGAGGGCGTTACACAGGCACAGTCTGGCGCACACCTGCACGAGGCCCGCGTGCAAGAGCTGAATAAAGACATTATTCAGCAAGAACAAGTGCTAAACAAAGAGCAGAAGAAGTACAACCAGCATGTAGAGCATATCCGAAAGCTGGAACGGGAGAAAGAGGTGCGCAGCGAACGACTGAAGTTTTATCAAAAAAACGAAGAAGAACTGCAACACCAGATAGAGCAGAACAAACAGAAAGCTGACTTCAACACCAAAAACATCCAGCGGCTAGAGCAAGAGGTGGAGCAAACCGCCCAAACAGTACAAACCCGAGCCGGAGAAACAAAAGCCCTGGAGCTGCAGGTGGCCGAGCTACAGGCACAAAACAAACAACAGAAGACCGAGCTGGATGCCCACGCCCAGCAGCTGAAGGAGCAGGAACAGAGCCTGCAACAGCAGATCCGCGAGCGCGAACTGCGCACCTACCAGATCAGCAGCCTGCAGGGCCAGCTAAAGCAAACCGAAGAAGATACCGAGAGCCGCAGCCAGGACATAGATGCCTTTCAGGAGAAGATCCAGACCCTACAGCGGGCAGCCGACGAGCTGGAACAGACCGTGCTAGCCGGGCAGAAACGAAAACTGGAAACCGAAGCCGCCATACAGCGGCTGCGAGAGGAGAACGAACAGCATGCCGACCAGCTGGCACGCCTGCGTCGCACCCTGGATGCCAAACAGAACGAATACAACCTGACCAAGAGCCTGGTAGACAGCCTGGACGGTTTCCCCGAAAGTGTGCGCTGGCTGAAGCAGCAGGTGCCCGTAACCCGCGAAGCCCCGCTAATAGGCGACATCTTTGCCGCAGACGACCAGCTGAAGATACCGCTGGAAAACTACCTGGAACCCTACCTGAACTACTACGTAGTTTTCAGCCGGGCAGATGCCCTACGGGCCCTGGCGATGCTGAAAGACAGCAGCAAGGGGCGAGCCAACTTCTTCATCCTGGAAGAAATAAAACAGGAGATGCGGGCACGCAAAGCCAAGCCCGCCTATCGGCCCAAAGATGGCAAACCCGCCCAGCCGGTGCTGGAACTGGTAGAGTACAGCGAAGAGTACGCAGAACTGGCACGCTACCTGCTAGAGGGGGTGTATCTGTACGACGGCGAGGTGAGTGGCGAAGACATACCCGAGCACGTAGCCCTCATCCGCAGCTCCGGTGCTGCCATAAACAAGCGGTTCAGCGTAGGAGGGGGCTCCATCGGGCTCTTCGAAGGCAAACGCCTGGGACGGGCAAAAAACCTGGGAAAGCTGGATAAAGAAATAGAAAAACTAAGCGCCAAGCTGGAAAAGGAGGAGGCCGAACTAGCCGGGCGAAAGGCACAGCTGGCCGAGCTGCAAAACCAGCTGCCTGGTAAAGAACTGGAGCAGCAGCAGCGCAGCCTGGTAGACCAGCAAAAACAACTGGAAGTAGTAAAAACCAAGGCGCAAGAGTACCGAAACCTGATAGAGCGCACCGGGGCACGCAGAGAGGGGATAGAACAGGAGATAGCAAAGCTGGAGGCCGAACTGAAAGCCCGGGAACCCCAACTGGCACAGCTACAGGCCGAGGTGGACCAGCTATACCGCACCCAGAACCAGATGGCCGAAGCCTGGCAGCGGCTAAACGACCAATATACCGAACTGAACCAAACCTACAACCAGCAAAACATAGCCTACCACCAGAGTGAAAACCTGCTAGGCAACCTGAAAAGAGAGCTGGACCAGGAGCAGGACCGACGCAAAAACCTGCACACCCAGCTGGAGCAGCTAAAGAAAAACCTGGACGAGGCCCGTGCGCAGGTGAAGGACCTGGTGGACAACAACCTGAGCAATGACGACGAGATAGTAGCCCTGTACGACACCAAGAAGCAAATGGAAGAGCACCTGACCTTCCTGGAAGACCGGCTGGCCAATACCAAAACAAGCCTGCAGCAGGTAGACAAGGGCATACGCGAAGCACGCAGCAAAGAGCAGCAGATACAGGCCCTGCGGAATGACCTGCGAGACCAAATGAACGAACTGCGCCTGCAGCAGAGCAGTGTGCGCGAGCGGCTGCAGGTAGAGTGGCACCTAACGATAGAGGAACTGGACATAGAAACCCTATTCGGCACCCCAACGCCCGAGCTGAGCGTAGACGAAGTGGAAAAAACCGTGCTACGCCTACGCGAGAAGTACGCAAAGTTTGGCGAAGTAAACACCACCGCACCCGAGGCCTACAACGAGATAAAGGAACGGCACGACTTCATTACCGAACAGAAGGCCGACCTGATACAGGCCAAACAAGACCTGGTGCAAACCATAGCGGAAATAGATGAAACCGCCTGCACACAGTTTATGGAAGCCTTTGACCAGATACGCGCACACTTCCAGCGGGTATTTCGTACCCTCTTTACCCAAGAGGATGACTGCGACATTGTGCTGGCCAACCCCGATGACCCCCTGGAGTCGCCCATCGAGGTGATGGCACGCCCCAAGGGCAAGCGGCCCAGTGCCATCACCCAGCTGAGTGGGGGCGAAAAAACCCTCACCGCCATCTCCCTGCTCTTCTCCATCTACCTCATCAAACCGGCACCTTTCTGTATATTCGACGAAGTGGATGCGCCGCTGGACGACGCCAACATCGACAAGTTTAACAACATCATGCAGGAATTCAGCAGCGAAAGCCAGTTTATCATCGTAACCCACAACAAGCGCACCATGGTAAAAACCCACATCATGTACGGAGTAACCATGGAGGAAACCGGCATAAGCCGTGTGCTGCCCGTAGACCTGCAAACCCTAAAACTGCAACCCGCATGATTGTCCTCAGCCTACTATACTGCCTGCTAGCCCTGCAGCCAACCCCACCCCCGCCTGCCGAGGGATACAGCCTGCATGTAGACTTTCGCACCAGCCAGGCAGCCGGAACCCTCTACATCACCCTCTTCAGCACGGCCCAGGGATGGCCCGATGAGGCCAAACAGGCCTATCGAACAGCAAAGGTGCCATGTGGCGGACAGCAAACCCTGCACCATTTCGCCAACCTGCCAGCTGGCAGCTACGCCCTGGCCGCCTTTCAGGACCTGAACGGGAATGGAGAACTGGACACCAACCTCTTTGGTGTCCCTACAGAGCCCTATGGTTTTAGCAACAATGCCCGGGGTACCCTGAGCGCCCCAAACTTCGGAGAATGTGAGATAAAATTGCGTAACCAACAGAAGATAACCATTACGCTAAAATGACTAGGCCACATCGGATACAAACTGGGGCACCCTCCCACCCAGGCCAACAAGAAGCACCTATACCGAATTTACACCTACTGCGAGCATCATGACCGAATCGCTAGCCACCAGGTACACCGTAGGCGGGCATGAAGGCCCCATAAACGAATCGGCCCTGAAAAGGCAGGTGGAGGCGCTGACCGCACAGCTGCAGGAGGCAAAAGAAGCCCTAAAGCTGCAGCAGCAGGAAACCGAAAGCCAGCAATGGCTGGACAAATGCCTGGGCCGCTTTGATGAGGTAATGCGGACCCACTTTGACAGAGGCCTACGGGACTACATGGAGGCCATTCTGCTAGAGATAAGCAAAATGATTCCCCTTGTGCAGGCAGCCCTGTATGTGCCAGACGAGCAGGAAAACAACGAAACACCCACAATAAAGCTAGCAGCAGGCTATGCCTGCAACATCGATCGGCTAGAGAAAAAGTGCTACATGCTGGGCGAGGGTATGATTGGCCAGGTAGCAAAAAGCCGAAAACCCTATGTGCTGGAGAACCTGGGCAAGCACGCACCTATCATGCAGGGCAGTTCACTCGTGCAGCTCATACCGCAGTCGCTGGCTGTGTACCCCATTACCTACAACGAAGACCTGAAAGGCATCCTCGAGCTATGCTGCATCCAGCCACCGCAAGCACGGCAGCTGGAACTGCTGGAACGGCTATGCCGAAACCTGGGGGCGAGCCTGGAAAGCCAGCTGAACCAACAAAAAATGAAACGCCTGTACCGGCAAAGCCAGGAAGCCTATCAGCAGCTGGCCGCGCAGGAGGAGGAAATGCGACAAAACCTGGAGGAACTACAGGCTACCCAAGAGGAGATGCGACGCATAGAGGTGGAGATGAAGCGACAAGGCGAGAGCCTGAACAGAACCATGCAGAATGTGCCGGGCATTGTGTACAGCTTTCAGCTGGAAATAGCAGAGCAGCGGCAGGGATTCCTGTACATGAGCAAGCAAGTAGAGCACATACTAGGCTTCACCGCAAAAACAGTGCTGGAAGACTATGGAAAAAACCAGACTGTGCAGATACACCCGGATGATGTGGCCGACCATGACCGGAAAATGCTTGAAAGCCTTAGGCAGCAGACTAAATTCGTGTGGGAGGGCCGGATGCAACACCGGGATGGGCACTGGGTGTACCTGCGGGCCGAAAGCACGCCATACGGAGACGAAAGTGATGCAAACCGGATGATCTGGGACGGAATTCTACTGGACATCCGAGACCAAAAGCGCTATGAACAGGAGATGACAAGCAAAACCGAGGAACTGGCGGCCAGTGAGGAAGAGCTAAAGCAAAAGCTGGAGGTGCTAATGGCCACCCAGGAGGAAATGAACCGCATGCAAAAAGACCTGGAAACAGGCCACCGGCAGCAGGCCAGGCTGGTAGAAAGCATTCACGGCATCGTATTCACCCTGCGAGAGCAGGGCGGGGAGCTACAGACCGTGGCCCTGAGCAAACGACAGCTGTGGATAAAGCTGGGCCTAAGGCAAGAGGAATTGTACAACCCCACAGCAGGCACATTTGCACTGGAGCTACATCCAGCGGAAATAGAGAACATCCGGGCGCAGCTCCAGGACTCAAAGGGAAAATCGGAAGCAGTAGACTTCAACCTTCGCCTAAAAAATTCGGAAGGAAAATGGATCAGCTTCAAGGCACGCTGCCTACCCTACCAGGAGGAGGGGATCTGGCACTGGGATGGCGTGTATGGCTGGTAGTCCGTCCACAAGCGTGTACGCTGCTAAATCATACGAGTAACCATACAGTGCAAAAGAAATCCGCCGCCAATACGCTCCCTGTAGGCGGGCTAATACTTACAACCGGTTGGATAGTATCTCCTATATTGCCAGAACTAAAGTACTATAGACAATAGAAATGGATGCTATCCGAACTTTTCTAGGCCGGTTTGCAACACTCAGCACCCAAGAATGGCGCACTTTTGAACAACTTGTAACGAGGATCGAAGTAAAAAAAGGCGAACCCATACTTATGGCCGGCGAAGCGTGTCGTTTTCTGGCATTTATCGAGCGGGGCTGTTTTCGGATGTATGCCGAAGAAGAGGGGCGCGAACAGGTTCTCGAGTTTTTCTTTCCGGGCGAAACAGCTACAAATTATCGGAGCTTTCTTACTGAAGATCCATCTGCACACTACATTTCAGCTATCCAGCCTTCTACCATATACATACTGACGAAAACCAACTTGCAAACCTTATACCAAGCACACCCAAAATTTGAACGCGTTGGCAGGCTGGTTGCAGAAGCAATCTACCTGCGGATAACCCGAAAAATTGATCTCCTACAAAACTACACACCCGAACAACGATACAGCCTGCTGATGGCCCAAAACCGAGAGCTAGTACAGCAGGTACCTCAGTATATGATAGCATCCTACCTGGGAATACAGCCCGAAACACTTAGCCGGATAAAGAAAAGGATGACCCCTAAAAAGCCAGATTAAGTTCTTGACCAAAGTCAATGCGCCAGACAAACTTTGATGCCAATTTTGCTGGAAAATCTACTTTAACACAAGAGAAAGCTTATGAAAAGGTTACTAATCGTCATCTGTGCCAGCATGATGGCAAGCAATGCAACAGTGTATGCGCAGGCTGATGAAGAGCCACGACGTAGGTGGGGGGCCGAACTAAACGTTCTCTGGCCTATCTTTCCAGGAAACATATATAAGGGACAAGCCACCTATGAGACCTGGCGGCAAAACCAGCTTGCCGGAGATGTATACCTTGGCTTCCATATCCGCCCATTTGAAAAGCGAGACGACGAAGGCGAGTTTTCTAATTATGCCCTAACGTTTGGCTATCGTCAGTACTTCTGGCAGGGGCTACACGCAGAGCTGTATCAGGCATTTGGACCTGGATTTAACCGAGATAATGTGATAGACGGCAAAGACTATACCAGCTGGGACTATGAGTGGGGCATGCTACTAGGCTATAGGTGGGAGTTCTTGAAAAAGGAAAAAAGAGAGAAGGTGAAATACAGCCCATATTTGAGCACCCAGCATGGTTTCTATTACCTTGCTTCGCGCAGCAATCCTCACCCTATCCGAGATTATTCAGGAGAAGTACCAATCTATGTGGGTACGCTTAACATAGGGGTGCGGTTCTAACCCGACTTGCACGCCACTTCGCACTTATTCCATACTGCTGGAGAAACAAAGTGCAAGATGCAAGTTCTAGGAAGAACGCCTTGCATATTGCATTTTGGTGGTTTGGTTGATTTGTGTAGTTAATCTACTGAACACTCTGCTTAAATAGTGCGTAGGCCCGTTCGGTAGCCTTCACCACCGAGCGGATAACAGCAGAACGCAGGTTCAGGTCTTCCATTTCCATAATGCCATCTATGGTTACACCGGCAGGGGTAGTTACCTGGTCTTTCAGCTGAGCCGGGTGCATACCGCTAGCCAGCACCATCTCTGCCGCACCCTTTACCGTCTGGGCCGCCATCAGCAGGGCCAGGTCTCGGGGTATACCTACCTTTACCCCCGCGTCACTCATCGCCTCTATAAACAGATATACATAGGCAGGGCCTGCCCCACTTAGGCCCGTACTGGCATTCATCAGGTCCTCCTCTATCCAGGCCGTGTGGCCTACAGCCTGGAAAACTTCCTCTACACGTGCGTCCATTTCTTCTGCCCCCTGGCTACCCCTGGCAATAACCGTCATGCCCTGCCCCACAGTGGCCGGCGTGTTGGGCATGGCTCGGTATACGGGTATGGTACGGCCTACCTGCTCTTCCAGAAAAGAGATGGGCACCCCCGTCATAATGCTCACTACAGCACGCACATCATCCCAGCAGCCTTGCAGTGGCTGCAGCACCCGCTCGGCCATATAGGGTTTTACGGCCAGGATAACAAGCTCCGAATTAAGCACCACCTCCCGGGGGTCGTTACCCGTGTGGATGCCCATGGCGGCAGCCAGTGCCCGGGCACTTTTTGCCTGCTTGGTACAGGCATTTATGTCCTCTCGTCTATACGTTCCGCGCTTCAGTAGCCCGGCCAGTAGGGCCTGGCCCATGTTTCCGGCACCAATCAGGCCTATTTTGTACTTCTTTTCGTGCATGTGCTGTAAAACTAGGCAAAAGCTCGTTTATTTGCAGCCAATGACGAAAAACAGGTATTTACGCCTCGTTTACAAGAGCCTCGCCATTCTGCTGCTTACCTACGCCCTGTGCTTTGGGCTGCTGGGCACGCTGCCCCGTGTGGGCCAGCTGGGGCACACAGCCCGAAACCTGTTCTACCATGTACCGATGTGGTTTACCATGTATTTGGTCATGTTTGTGTCTTTGTACTACACCCTGCGCTACCTGCACAGCCAGCACGCGCACCACGACCTGAAAGCCAAGGTGGCGGCACAAATAGGCGTACTGTTTGGGCTAATGGGGCTAGCCACGGGCATTGTATGGAGCCGCGTAACCTGGGGTGCCCTGTACCCCAATAGCGAGCCCCTGGCCTGGTGGAGCTGGGACCCGAAGCAGACCTTTGCGCTGGCTGCCGTGCTGATGTACCTGGCCTACTTCCTGCTACGGGGTAGTATAGAGGACAAGGCCAAGCGGGCGCGCATAGCCGCTGTGTACAACGTATTTGCCGGGGTCAGCCTCATCCCGCTTACCCTGATTATACCCCGCATGATGGGGGGCCAGCACCCGGGTGCGGGGGGCGGTGGGCCGCTGTTTAGCCAAGACGACATCAGCAACGAGTTTCGCGCTGTTTTCTATCCTGCCGTCCTGGGCTTTATGTGCCTGGGCCTGTGGCTGCTCGAACTACGTGCACGCACCGAAATCCTGCAGCACGAATACGAGGAAACCGAACTGGAAAAAGCCCTTAGTACGCCCCATGCTTAAACTACTCAGCCTACTGCAAGCCACGCCAGATGGCCTGCTGTTTCGCAGCGAAAAGATCTTCGCCGTACTAACGGTCATTCTGCTCATTTGGGTAGGCATCATCGTCTACCTGCTGCTCACCAACCGGAAGATCAGCCGCCTGGAAAGGCGCTTCTCTCAACCTAAAAAGTAGCGGCAACAGGGAAGGAAGGTAAACCTGCCAGCTGTATCCGGCACAACCCGCGCCTATTAGTCAAACCCAGCTAGCCGAACGATGTGGGCCCAACCCGAGGGCTAACCTGGCCAGCAGGGGCAGTCGGGCAACTATAGGCCAGCCCGCTGATGTGTAATTACATCCAGCAAGATTGCTTCCAAGGGATAGGCAATCTGAAAATTCAGCGTCGCCTCCAGCTTGCTAATGTCGGCAGTGCGCCGATTCATGTCCTCAAAGCCCTTGCCGTAGGCAGCCTCATAGCTAACGTGCTCCAGCCTGCTGTGGCTATCGGCAAGGGAGATGACCAAGCGGGCAAGCTCGTTGATGGATACCTCTATGGGGTTCCCCACATTGAATACTTGGCCGATTGCGGCATCGGCCTCCATGAGGCCCATAATGGCACGAAGTGCATCCTGCACGTGCAGGAAGCTGCGCTTCTGCTCGCCGCTGCCAAACACACGCAGCGGCTGATTAGCCAGCGCCGCCTGCACAAAATTGGGGATCACCATGCCATACTGGCTGAGCTGGCGTGGCCCCACCGTGTTGAAGAAGCGCACCACCACAACCCGGCTGCCATACTCCTTGTGAAAAGCCAGTGCCAAGAATTCATCCATGGCTTTGGTATTGGCATAGGCCCAGCGGTGGTTCTGCGTACTGCCCTCTATGCGGTAGTCATCCTCCTTCAGCTTGCGGGTGCCGGTGTCATCCAGCAGGTCTAGGCTGCGGCCATATACTTCGCTCGTGCTAGCCACCAGCAGCTTTTTGTCATACTTGTGGCAGGCATTCATTACCACGTCCATGCCCCGTACGTTATCCAGTATGGTGGTTACGGGGTGATCCATGATGTACTTTACCCCCACAGGGGCCGCCAGGTGGTACACATGGTCGGCCCACGCCACCAGCGGGTCTACCGTGGGGGCATGGGTAACCGTTTGTTCTACAAACTCAAACCTTGGGTGATGCAGTACGGTAGCCAGGTTTTGTAGCCTGCCTGTAGCCAGGTTATCCAGCACCTTCACCTCATCGCCCCGGGCTACCAGCCGCTCGGCCAAGCTGGAGCCAATGAAGCCTGCACCACCGGTGATAAAGACCCGCACAGCTATCGAGGCTTAGGCTTCGGAATGGTCATTGTGCTGGGTATGCTCACGCCTTTCGGCCCGCTCATCGCCACTTGGGCTCCGGTCTCTGTCGTAGCCGCGATCGCGATCTCGGCGGTCATTGCGTCCGCCTCCGCGCCTATCGTCGCGGCCACCACCACGCCGGTCGTCTCGGCCACCACGCTCACGCGGGGGGGCATCTACCCAGCCCTCGGGCTTAGGCATCATCGCACGGCGGCTCAGGCGGTATTTACCGGCCTTTTTGTCTACCTCAATCAGCTTTACGGGGAATTCGTCGCCTATTTTGATTGCATCCTCAATGGTAGGGATGCGCTCATAGGCCACCTCGCTAATATGCAGCCAACCCTCTTTGCCTGGCAGAAACTCTACAAAGGCGCCGCTTTCCTTCATGCCCTTCACAATGCCATGAAACTCCTCGCCCACTTCGGGCTGGCGGGTAATGGCCTTGATCCGGTCTGCAGCAGCATTCAGCGAGTCTCGGTCTGGCGACGAGATGGTAACATGGCCCTGATTGTTGATTTCTTCGATCACAATCACGGTGTTGGTGGTGCGCTGTAGCTCTTGAATCACCTTGCCCCCTGGGCCGATTACGGCACCAATGGTATCCTGCGGGATGATCAGCTTCACCAGGCGTGGGGCAAACTCGCTGTAGTCGGCGCGGGGCTCGCTAATGGCAGCTTGCATCTTACCCAGGATATGGGCGCGGCCTTCCTTGGCTTGATACAGGGCTTTGGCCAGCACCTCATAGCTCAGGCCACGCACCTTAATGTCCATCTGGCAGGCCGTTATGCCCTTGGGCGTACCGGTTACCTTGAAGTCCATATCGCCCAGGTGGTCCTCATCCCCCAGGATGTCGCTCAGTACAGCGTATCGGTTGCCTTCCATAATCAGCCCCATGGCAATACCACTCACGGGGGCTGCTATTCTTATACCGGCATCCATCAGCGCCATGGTGCCCGAGCACACGGTGGCCATGCTGCTGCTGCCGTTGCTCTCCAGCACATCACTGGTTACGCGCACGGTGTAGTCAAAGTCCTTGGGCATCACCCGCTTCAGCGAACGCTCGGCCAAGTTTCCGTGGCCAATCTCGCGGCGAGAAGGCCCGCGCAGAAACTTGGATTCACCTGTGCTGAAAGGGGGGAAGCTGTATTGCAGCATAAATTTCTTGCTCCCTTCTTTGGTCGCATAGTCTATGGTCTGCTCATCCATCTTGGTGCCCAGCGTTACCGTAGCCAGTGCCTGGGTCTCTCCCCGGGTGAAGAGGGAAGAGCCGTGCGTACGGGGCAGCAGATCTACCTCGCAGAATATGGGGCGAATCTCGTCGGGCTTGCGTCCGTCTATGCGCATATTTTCGTCCAGAATGGTGGCACGCATCACGTCGTACACCACCTCGGAGAAATAGGACTTGATGGCCAGCTCCAGCTCGGAAGCCCGCTCGTGCTCCGGGTTGTAGAACTGGGCAAGGCACGCATCTTTAATGGCCTTGACAGCCTCTGAGCGCTGCTGCTTGGGTAGCTGCTGGCTAAGCACGGCTTTCACCTTATCGGTAGCAAAGGCGCGCAGCTGCTGCTCTACCTGCTCGTCGCGTAGGGGTGTTTCGTAGGTCCGGGTAGGCTTGCCTACCGCCTGACGCAGCTCCTTCTGCCAGGCACATATTTTTTTGATCTGTGCATGTGCGGCCTGCAGGGCACCGATCATTACCTCCTCGCTCACCTCGCTGGCTTCGCCCTCCACCATGTTGATGGAGTCTTCGCTGCCGGCCACTACCAACTCCAGTTCAGCGGTTTCGGTTTCTTCAAAACTGGGATTAATGTGGTACTTACCGCCCTTGTAGATAACGCGAACGGTAGAAACCGGATCGGGGAAGGGGATGTCTGAATTAATCAGCGCCGCGCTGGCAGCCAGGCAGGCATAGGCATCGGGCTGCACCACACGGTCGTTGCTATACACGGTGATGATCACCTGTATGTCGGCATGGTAGTCCTCGGGGAACATGGGCCGGATCGTGCGGTCTACAACGCGGCTGGTCAGGATCTCATACTCATTCAGGCGGCCATCGCGCTTGAAGAATCCGCCGGGAAATTTGCCGGTGGAAGAGTAGTTTTCCTTATAGTCTACGGACAGGGGCAAAAAATCTGTCAGAGGGTTGATCTCGCGCTTGGCCACCACGGTAGCCAGCATGCGGGTATCACCTATTGAGAGCCATGCAGAACCATCTGCCTGGCGGGCCATTTTACCGAACTCGATAGATACAGTATGACCATTCTCCAGCTCGAATGAGCGAGAAAGAGCTTCCATAATTGGAGGGGGATTAATAAGATTAAGAAAGGATGAGCTGGCTTACTTACGAATGCCCAGCTTCTGAATGATGTCACGATAGCGCTGAATATCCTTGTCGCGCAGGTAATCCAGCATCTTGCGGCGCTGCCCTACCAGGCGTAGTAGCCCCATCTTGGTGCTCATATCCTTCCTGTTCTGCTTCAGGTGCTCATTCAGGTGATTGATGCGGTAGGTAAACAGGGCGATTTGGCTCTCGGCACTACCCGCATCCTTGGCATCCCCTTTCAGGCTATTGGCCTTGAAAATCTCTGCGGTCTTTTCTTTGGTCAGATACATTGCTCTTTTCTCTTCTATTTTATCAAGTGGCAAAATAAGCGAGAATTCTCTATCCCTACAATTTTTTTCGCACTTGCTTTGCTTTTTTCTTGCGTACCCCTGTGGGTGTCCGGCCCCAGGCCATTTGGTTTTTTTTCAGGCTACGCATATAGCATTCTGTTTTTGTTTGCTAATTTGCCCTCCGCTTAAATTTTTTGTTTGTTATGCCTCAGATTTGTATCAAGCCCAGCCTGTATCGGTTTTTCTATGCCCTGAGCGTACTGGCCAGCTATGTGGCAATGCACCCTATGGCCCAGGCACAGACACCCGAAACGCGCACCCACCTGTACGACCCCGCCTCGCATCCGCGCGACCATACCATAGATGTGCAGCATGTGCGGGCCGAGCTGGGCTTTCGGCCAGAGGCTGGCCAAGTATATGGCCAGGTGTGGCAAACCTTCCGGTCCCTGCGCCCTAGCCTGGATACCCTGTGGATAGATGGCGAAGGCATACAGATAAGCGCCGCCCTGCTAGACGGGCAGGCAGTACCCTACACCCAGCAGCCAGGCGGCATATCTCTGCAGTTTCCGAAGCCCATTACCTGGGATAAGCCCTACACCCTGCAGCTAGACTATGCATGTACGCCCAGTGATGCAGGAAATGCCAAGAACAACATACACTTTATAGGCTGGAATGACCCCCTGCAACTGAAGCGCAAACAGATATGGGCACACGACATACAGGGCTGGATGCCGGTATACACCGGCGCGAATGACAAATTCACCACAGACCTGACTGTGCGCTTCCGCAAGCCCTACTTTGTGCGCTGCAATGGCACGCCTGGCCGCGTAGTAGCGCATGCCGATGGCACCCGCAGTTTCCGCTACCGGATGACTAAACCCATGAGCAGTTACCTGATTATGCTAGCCATAGGCGAATACGATGGGGTGGTGCGAAAAGCCCGGAACGGCAAGCCGCACTACCTGTACTACTACCCGGAGTACGCCAACCGGGTAGAGCCTACCTATCGCTACAGCACCCAGATGATGGACTGGCTGGAGCAGGAGCTGAACGTGCCCTACCCCTGGGACAGCTATGGGCAGATCCCCATCATTGACTACATGTACGGAGCCATGGAAACCACCACCTGCACCGTGTATGGCGACTTCTACCAGGTGGATTCCATCGCATACAACGACCGCAGCTATGTGCAGACCAACTGCCACGAGCTGGTGCACCAGTGGTTTGGCGACTATGTAACACACCTGACCTTTGGAGACATCTGGCTGACCGAAAGCTTTGCCACCTACTATGCCAAGAAGTTTATCCAGCAGCTACAAGGGCCCGAGGCCTACGAGCTGGAGCGCATACAGGAGCTGCGTAGCACCCTGGCAGCAGCCGAAAAGGACGCCCAGCCTGTGGGCAGCAGCCTAGGTAACCCGGCGCGCTGGTACCCCAAGGGCAGCCTGGTGCTGGATATGCTGCGGGATGTGGTGGGCGACGAGCCCTTCAGGCGCAGCATTACGCGCTACCTGCAGGCGCACCCCTACGGAATGGTTACCAGCCACGACCTGTACCGGGCCTTTGAGGCAGAGCTGGGCTGGAACCTGGACTGGTTTTTTGACCAGTGGGTACACCGTGGCGGAGAACCACACTACCAGATAAACTACACCACAGCAGCCCACGAGACTGAGATAAACATCAAGCAAATCCAGCCTGTAACTGAGCTTTCAGGCTTATTCAAGATGCCCATTTGGCTACAGGTGCATTATACAAACGGGACGTACGATAGCCTGCAACTATGGGTGGAAAAGGCAGAACACACGGTGCGTATACCCAAGAAGGATAAGCAAGAGCTAAGCTTCGTTTTGTTTGATCCTGGGGCACGTGTAATAAAGAAGCTCAGCTTTGACCGCACCCCCACCGAGCTAATGGCCCAGGCCCTGCACGCCCCCCTGCTGCGCGACCGCTACGATGCCCTGCGGGCGCTAGACACGGTAGCCCTGGCAGAAAAACGACCCGCACTCATAGCAGCCTACCGGCAGGCCACACACTGGCTGCCAAAGGCGGAAGTGGTGCGCCAGCTAGCCCGCGATACGGAGCCCGATGCCCAAGCCCTACTGGCCAGTGCCCTACAGGCACCCCACATCCAGCTGCGCACCTATGCAGCCCTCTACCTGGATAGCCTGCAGCCCGAGCTACGCCCCCTATATGAGCACCTGCTGACAGACAGTAGCTACTTTGCCCGCGCCAAAGCCCTGGAAACCCTCTGCAAAAACTACCCGGAAGATGCAGACGCCTACCTGGCCACCACCCAGAACATGCAGGGCTGGCGGGGCAGAAATATTCGTATCAAATGGCTCAAAATCCGGATAGGCCTGCGGCCAGAAACCGCACAGCCCTACCTGGATGAGCTAAAAGCCTACTGCACCAGCAGCTATGAGTTTGAAACCCGCATAAATGCCCTGGATGCCCTGCGGCAACTAAACCAGCTGCCCGATGACGTGATCCCCCTCCTCTACCAGGCATGCCTGCACTGGAACGCCCGCCTGGCAGGCGCGGCAGGGGCCGTGCTCAAGCATTTTTATGCGCAGGCCGACACGGCAGCCCAGCTGCAGGCCTATGAATCTGGCCAAAACTGGACCCCTGAGCAGGATGCCATGCTAAAGCCCCACAGGCCCGAAGGGCAGGCGGAGAAAAAATAGGCTGGGCCCATGCGTAGTTGAAGTTGAGGGAGGGTTGCGTAACTTTGTGGACACTGTGCCTGCCCAGGGGCACAGGCTCGTGCGTATGACCTACGGCCTGGATTTTTACCTGATTTTTCTGACGGGCCTCGTCACCATGATGAACCCACTCAGCGTGGTGCCGGTGTTTCTGGGGCTTACGCATGACCGGGATGAAAAGGAGAAGCGGCGGATCCTGTGGCGGGTAGCCAATTATGGGTTTTTCATGCTGGTGGTTGTGCTGCTGGCGGGTAGCTATATCCTCAACTTTTTTGGCATCACCATACCCGCCCTGCGCATTGGCGGCAGTATCCTGATTATGAACAGCGGATACAACATGCTGCAAAATCGCGGCAACGTAAGCAAGAAAACGCTGGAACAGGACAATGAACGAGACGACATCTCCTTTGCGCCACTCACCATGCCCCTTACCGTAGGGCCGGGCACCATTGCGCTTACCCTTAGCTACGCCGAGCGGGTACCGGCCCTGTGGAACCTGAATGGGGTGATGGTGCACGTATTCCTGCTGGCAGCCATACTGGTGGCCATGGCCCTGGTGTACCTGGTGCTACGCAGCAGCGAGTACCTGCAGCGGGTGCTGGGGCACACCGGCATAGCTGCGATGACCCGAATTATGGGGTTCATTGTACTCTGTATCGGCATACAGATTTTGCTTTCCACCACAGGCGAGCTACTCCGAGAGAATGGCCTGATCTCCCGCTAGGCGAGACCACTGTAGCGCCACGGCAGAGGGCTGCACACCCGAGAGGAAGAGTGCCTCGTGCGGGGCCTGGTAGTCTGCTTCGCGCAGGCTGGCAAACACAAGGCCGTTCATCAGCTTGGGGAAGAAAAAGGTGCTTTTGGCCGGCATCAGCCACTCATCATTGCACACGGCCAGCAGGCTACGCATGGGCACCCCGTTCAGGATGAAAGCAGCGTGGGTATCGCTCGCCTGCCGGATTGCCTCCTGGGCCTGGGGTACATACCGGATATCGAGCTGGGTGGCCTGCTCTTCATAGGGCATGCCCAGTATTTTATCCAGCACCAGGTAGTGCAGCAGGGTATAGTCCAGGTCCTTCACGCTGCTGGGCATACGCGGCTCTATCAGCTCCAGCGGGTCCAGCTCTGGCCGCAGGGAGAGGATGAGCTGCCTGCCCTGCCACACCAGGCCAAGTGTATGCGCCCGATCGCGTATGGCTTCATACAGGCTCTGTCGGCTGCGGTGCTCTGTCAGTTCGAAAAACAACTGCAGGTCTGTTGCCAGCTGGGCATGGGTGTGCCCGGCTGGCATGCGCAGCACGCGGTGTATGGGCAGTATCTGCAGGTCGTGCCCCCGCATGTTGCTCAGGTACATCAGGTGGTAGCGGTAGGGGTGGTGCGCTGGCAGGTTTGGGTTCTGCTCCAGTGCCCTGCGCAGCAGGCGCCTGCTGGCCGCCACCCGGTGGTGCCCGTCTGCAATATAGATCTTCTTGGGGGCCAGCACCTCGCGCATGCGGTCCAGGTCCTTGCGGTGCACCGCCATACTCAGCTGGCTACGCACACCCTGAAAGTCTGTAGCATCCATCAGGGGAGCCTCCATGTAGGCCGCTAGCAGGGGCTCCAGCCGAAAGTAGGGGTCACTATACAGGCCATGGGTAGGGGTCAGCTGCATCTGCATCTGCTGCAGCAGCTCGGCCCGCTGGGCCACCCGTGCCGGTAGCACCCCCTCGTGGGGTACAAGGGTGTCGGGCTCGCCCTCGGGCGAGATCCTGACCAGGGCCAGAAACCCCCTGCGCACCTGCTGGGTGCTGTGGCCGAATAGCGAAAAGGTCTGAAAGAATGGGTAAAAACTCGGCAGCGGATCTTGGCGAAGCACACCCGTGGCACGCCACTGCAGGCCGGCAGCCTGTGCGGCCCCCAGGTCTCTGGGCATGGCCAGGTGCAGGCTGCTGTGGGGCTGCTGATACAGCTGCTGGAAAAAGGCATCGTCAAAGCCATCGTACATAGGGCTGAGCACGTCCATGGGCTGCCGAAAAAACTCGGGAGCATAGCGCCATGCACGAAAAGGACGAATCTCTGCCATGATGGGGGTTCAGCTGTTGAACATACTAATGTGGCGGCAAAAGTAGCAAAGCCTGCGTAGTTTTGGGTGCAAATGCCTGCTTTTTTGCACAACATCCTTTCACCCCGTACGCACATTGACCATATATCATTTGGCGAAGAATGCTTCTACGCCAAACGAGAAGACCAGATACTGGATGGGCTGGGCGCAAATAAACTGCGCAAGGCCAGCAGCCTGTTTCCCAGCCTGCTGGCAGGCAGGGCGGGTGTGGTGCTGGTGGGGGGTGCGTATAGCAATCAGCTGCTGGCGTATACCCGTCTGCTTCGGCAGCATGCCCCCCGGATAGACATCCGGCTGGTGGTGCGGGGCGAACCTGAGCTGAGGCCCGTGGGCAACCTGGCCCAGCTGCGGGCACTGCTACCCCCGCAGGCATTCCACTGGCAGGCACGCAGCAGCTGGAACCAGGCACCGCATGCGGCCCGGCAGCTAGCTGAGCAGCTGGGGAGCTATGCCGTTATCCCCGAAGGCAGCTTCATGCCCCAGGCCGTGGCCGGAGCTGCCACCCTGGCACAGGATATACAGCGCAATGAGGCGGAAAGTGGCCTGCACTTTGGCCATATATGGCTGGACGCAGGTACGGGCCTAACGGCCATGGCTACCCTGCTGGCACTGCCCGACAGGCACTACCACATCATAGAGCTGGCTGCGGACCCCCTACCCTTTGCCCAGCGGCTGGCACAGGTGGCCCACTGGATGGGGCAAGACGTACCGGCCCTGCACTACAGCCTGTACCGCCCTGGCCTGGCCCCACGCTTCGGCCAGGTAACGCAGGCCGTAAGAGACTATGCCGCCCGCTTCCGGGCCGAAACCGGCATACAGCCCGACTGGGTATACACCACCAAGCTGCTGGCCACAGCCCTACCCCTGCTGAACACCCAGGCAGGCACACAGCTACTGGTGCTGAGCGGCGGCGGCGCTTAGGCCAGTTCCAGCTCGGCCAGGCAGCTGGTTCAGCCAACAATAAAACGTACTAGTACACTAGTGCAAATCCGGAATTTTTCTACCTTTGCAGCTATCATGAAACTAGAAGAACTCATCCACCATAGCCAAGCCGATGAACTATCGGCCGTTTTAAAGGCTACTTTTACCGAAAAAGAGCTGCAAATGGTAAGCGAACGCTGGGCTATCTTTCGGGGCTTCTACGAGGGCCGCAGTCAGCGAGACATTGCCCAGACCCTGGGCTGCGGTATCGCCACCGTTACCCGGGGGGCAAAGGCCTACCGCGAGTACAAGCAGCTGATCGATAACATTCTGCAAAAATGCACACCCACCGCCTAGCCATAGACCCCATACCCGCCGAAAGCCTGTATCATCGGCTGGGGCAGCCCAGCCCCTTCTTCCTGCTGGAATCACTGAGCGTGAGCGAACGATTCGGGCGGCTAAGCCTGGCAGGCTACGACCCCTGCCTGGAGCTGAAGGCGGACGACACGCACTGCACCCTAAGGCTGCTAAATGCGCGGGGTGGACAGTATCTGGCGTTTGCTCGGACATATTTTGCCCCATACATTGTCGAATCCGATGCAGAGCAGCTCGTGCTGGGCATGGCCAGGCAGCCCTATGTGGGCGAGGAGGATGGGCGCCTGCAGCAGCTAAACACGGCCCAGGTAATCCGGCAGCTGCTACAGCAGTTCCATACCGAAGAAAAAAGCTTCGCAGGACTGTATGGCGCACTGGCCTATCGTTTCGTCTACTTGTTCGAAGACATCCCCTGGCAGCACAAAACAGCAGTGCCCCACTTCCATCTGTTTCTGTACGACAGTTTTGTTTTTTTCGATCACCTGAGCCACACCTGCCAGATACAGTGCACCCGGGCCACTGCAGCCGAGGCCGAGGCGGCATGCGGCGAACTGGCAGCGCAGGTGGCCAGGCATGTGCCCCACAGCCCACGCCCGTGCCAGCTGCAAGACCCCCAGTTTACACCCTCCGAGGCCGACTTTATCCAGCAGGTAGAGGACGCAAAAGAGTTGTTCCGAAGCGGAGAGCTGATGGAGATTGTGCTCTGCCGGCGGCTGCAAGCCCGGCTGATAGGCCAACCCTACGATCTGTACCTGGCCTACCGCACCCACAACCCCAGCCCCTACCTGTTTTATTTCGATATGGGTGGAGCGGAACAGCTAATAGGGGCCAGCCCCGAGATGATGCTGCGCCATGAAAACGGCAAAGTGGTGCTGAGGCCCATAAGCGGCACCGCCCCACGAGGCAAAACGCCCATGGAAGACCACGACAACATGATGCGCCTGCTGAACAGCAGCAAGGAAAAGGCCGAGCTTGACATGCTGATAGACCTGGGCCGGAATGACCTGGCGCGTATATGCGAGCCTGGCGTGGCCATAGAGGACTACCGCTATGTAGAAAAGTACAAACGGGTGATGCACACCGTAGCCCAGGTAAGTGGCACCCTGCAAGCCGGAAAGACCGGGCTGGATGCCCTCATTGCCAGCCTGAATGCCGGCACGCTGACAGGCGCACCCAAGCTGGCAGCCATGAAGTATATTGAGCAAATGGAGCCCTTTGCGCGCGGCTACTATGGTGGTGTGGCAGGCTACCTGGCCCTGAGCGGGGAGGTGGATACCGGCATCATTATCCGCTCGGCCCACATCCGCCAGGGGATGCTGGAATACCACAGTGGGGCTACCCTGCTGATAGACTGTGAACCTGCCTACGAGCTGAACGAAACCCGCATAAAGGCCCAGGCCTTTATGGACCTGTTTGAACCCACAGAGACCCCTGCAACTACCTAGCCATGTACCGGAAAATATTGATGCTCGATAACTTCGACTCCTTTACCTACAACCTGGTAGATTATTTCCGTAGGCTGGACTGCGAGGTGCTGATCTACCGAAACGATGTGCCGGTGGCCGAGCTGGAAAAGGTGGACTTCGACCTGCTGGTGCTAAGCCCCGGCCCCAGTGTACCCAGGAATGCGGGCAACATGATGCAGGTAATCGATACTTTCTATCAGCGCAAGCCCATCTTTGGCGTATGCCTGGGCCTGCAGGCCCTGATAGAGTTTTTTGGCGGTAGCCTGCAGTTTCTGGAGCCGGTGCACGGCAAGGCGGGGCAGATTATACACGATGGGAAAAGCATCTATAGCGGCCTACCCGCCGAGGTGCGAATGGGCCGCTACCACAGCCTGGCAGCCGATGTGGTGCCCCAGGTATTTGAAGTATCGGCCCGCAACCCCCAGGGCGTGGTAATGAGCATCCGGCACAAGCAACTGCCCATAGAGGCCGTGCAGTACCACCCGGAGAGTGTGCTAAGCATGGGCGACGAGGTAGGCTTCCGGCTGATCCGCAATGTGGTGCAGGGCCGGCTGAGCACCGGCAATGTGGGCTACTACAGCCTGATGCACAAGGTGATGGACGAGGAAAGCCTACAGGCCGAAGACTTCGATCAGTTTGTAGAGCAGATCAAGGAAAACCAGCTGACCGAAGACCAGAAGCTCATCCTGCTGGTAAGCATGAGTGGCCGGCTGAAGAATCCGGTATCCCTCAGCCGCTTTGTGCAGGCCCTGCTGAAGCATAGCACCTGGGAGGCCCCCCTGGGGCCCGATGCCATCGACATCTGTGGAACGGGGGGCAGCGGGCTGCCCAGGCTAAACACCAGTACCCTGGTGGCCATGGCACTGGCTGCCAATGGCGTACCCATTGCCAAACACGGTAACCGGGCCGCCAGCGGTCGCTTTGGCAGTTTCGACCTGCTGAACGACCTGGGCCTGGAGCTGGACGCAGAGCCGAAAGCTGTACAGCGGGCCTATGGGGCTACTGGCTTGGCTTTTATTTTCGCCCCCAAGGCACACCCCGTGGTGGGGGCCTTTGGCGCCAGCCGCGCACGCATTGGCATCCCCACCCTCTTCAACCTACTAGGCCCGCTGCTCAATCCACTACAGCCCAAGCGCCAATTCATCGGCACTGCCTTTGCCCAGTATATGGACCTGATGGCAGAAACCGCCAGCCTGCTGGGAAAGGAAAAAGTAGTGATTGCCCGGGGGGAAGATGGCCTGGACGAAATAACCCTGACTGGTACCACCCGCCTCATCACCATTGAGCAGGGGCACAAAAGCACAGGCGTGGTGCACCCGGCAGACTTCGGCCTACAGGTGCTGCCCTTTGAGGCTATTAAAAGCGAAACACCCCGGCAGAGCCTGCAGCTGGCACAGGAGATAATTGCCGGAAAGCCCAGCACGCAGCACTACCAGCTGGTAGCCGCCAATGCCGCCTGGATATACAGCCATTTTTATAAAAGCATCCCGCTGAAGGAATCGTATCAGAAAATGGAAGAAACCATCCGATCCGGAAAACTGCAGCTGCTACTAAACGCCTACAATAGGCACCTACAGGCACCTACACCAAAATCATAAAGCATCGGCACCTACCACACATGGCACCAGCCCCCACTATTTTACAAGAGATTGCCCGGCACAAACAGCAGGAAATAACGGCCTACTACCAGCAGCATAGCCTGGAAAGCCTACGCCAGCAGGTAGTGCCCGGCACACGGAAGTTTCATAACCTGACAACCCGAAACAGACAACTGGGGCGCAAGTTTTTCATCGCCGAATTCAAACGGCGTAGCCCGAGCAACCCCGGCATTGCCCCCACTGCAGACCCCCTGATCCAGGTAGCTAGCTACCTGGATCAAGGCGCGGATGCCATCTCGGTACTTACGGATAACCGGTACTTTGGCGGCCAGTTTGAAGACATGCTGCAGGTGCAGCAGCTGGTGGGCGCGGGGCCTGTGGCTATTCTGAACAAGGACTTTATTCTCGATCCGATCCAGATCTATCTTGCGCGAAAGTATGGGGCCGACCTCATCTTGCTCATTGCAGCGCTGCTAAGCGACGAGGAGCTGCTAAGCTACCACACCCTGGCTACCAGCCTGGGTATGGACACCATAACGGAAGTACACACCCGGGAAGAGCGAGACCGAGCTGTGCGCCTGGGCCTGCCGGTCATCGGGGTGAATAACCGAGACCTGCATAGCTTCAAGATCAGCCTGAACACCACCAATTTTCTGGCCTACGACCTGCCCAAAGATCGCATAGTGATTGCCGAGAGTGGCATGGATCAGCCTATAGACTTCCGCATTTGCGGCCCGTATGCAGATGGCTTTCTGGTAGGCACCTCGCTGATGCAGGGCAGCCAGAAGATCGAAAAACTACAGGATCTACTACAGCAACGCTACTTTTTCAAGGCCTGTGGGCTGCGCACGGCCGAGCAGCTAGACTACCCGGGGCCCGACCTGCAGGGCATCAACTTCAGCCCAAAAAGCAGGCGCACGATGCCAGCGTCGGAGCTCAAAAAGGCGAAACTATCAGCCAAGAGCGTGGCTTTGTTTTTCCAAAACTCGCCCGAAGAAATGCGCAATCTATTGAGCCAATCTGCCTTCCGCTGGGTACAGACCTACGGAGATATGCCTGTCGATTTGGTTCAGGCAAGCAAAAAAAAATGGATCTACGCCTTCCGGCAGCCCGACACCCACTATGCAGACTACCTGCACAAGTATCCGGCCGATCTCTTTATTCTGGACGGCGCTGTGCCAGGTAGCGGCCAGTCCAGAGGCTACTCCATACCCGATGATTTTCCCTTCCCCTTCCTGCTCGCAGGTGGCATAACGCAAGACACCCTGCAGCAGGTGCAGGAGCACCCCCTATGTATAGGCGTAGACATGGCCAGTGGAATAGAGAAAGAAGGAAGCCCAGATAAGGAGCTAATCCGAAATATCGCTGAAAAACTGCACGGCCTACCCTGATGGGCAACCAGTGTGCGTGCTATTTTTGTAGTGAGTGAACAAAAAATGATTGAAAACTATTATTAGCTTTGTAGCTACTTGTATAATCTATTTTTTCTACCACTCATTATGAAAATCAAAGTCAAAAAAGTAAGTTTCTCGGAGATCGAGGTAAAGAAAGCCTTTATAACCATTATCGAAAATGACCTAAAAGAGATGGTTACCACCGGACTGGAACCCGGCAAAAACCCTTTCCGCCTGCTTGCCTCGCCTGAGGAAGCCGTGGCCGACAAAAAAAGCCGGAACCAGCGGGTGAAGAAACTGCTGGTAGTGGAGCTGGATGTAAACAAACTGGATGGAGAAAAGATTGTGGCCGGCGAAGTACTGGAGTATGAAGGCAACATCTCGCTGGCTCAGGTAAAGCGGGTAACCGAGGTGGAATAACCCAAAAGTGTCGGCTGGTCCGAGCATAACGAGCATAGAATGGGGAGGCAAATGCCTCCCTTTTTTGCTTTTCTTTGGGCCAGCCGCCGCCAGACGGTAGGCCCGCCGACCTTTGCCCATCCCTAGCCAAACCTGCCATGCCCCAGGCCAATGCCCTGATACACGAAACAAGCCCCTACCTGCTGCAGCATGCCCACAACCCCGTGCACTGGCAGCCCTGGGGCGAGGCCGCACTCGCCCAGGCCCAGCGCGAGCAGAAGCTGGTACTCATCAGCATAGGCTACAGTGCCTGCCACTGGTGCCATGTAATGGAGCACCAGAGCTTTGAAGACGAGCAGATAGCAGCCCTGATGAACGCACACTTTGTGTGTATAAAGGTGGACCGCGAAGAGCGGCCCGACATAGACCAGCTGTACATGGATGCCGTGCAGCTGATGAGCGGCCAAGGGGGCTGGCCACTAAACTGCTTTGCCCTGCCAGACGGGCGCCCGGTGTATGGCGGCACGTACTTTCCACCCCGGCAGTGGACAGCCGTGCTGCAGCAGCTGGCCCAGCAGTGGCGGCAGCAGCCCGCCCGCTTTGAGGAATATGCCAGCCGCCTCACAGGTGCCATCCGGCAGCTGGAAGTGCCCGAGGAGGCAGACGAAACCCCCTTCCGGCCGGAGACCCTGCACCAGCTGTACGAGCGCTGGCACACCAGCTGGGACCCCGACTATGGCGGCGAAAACCGCACCCCAAAATTTGCCATGCCGGTAAACCTGCAGTACCTGCTGGCCTATGGGCACACGCTGCAGCAGCCCCAGGCACTGGCCCATGTGCACCGCACCCTGACCCGCATGGCCTGGGGCGGCCTGTACGATGCCGTAGGGGGCGGCTTTGCCCGCTATAGCACAGATAGATACTGGCACGTGCCGCACTTCGAAAAAATGCTGTACGACAATGCCCAGCTGGTATCGCTCTACAGCCAGGCCTGGCGCCAGCAGCCCGATCCGCTATACCGCCAGGTGGTACAGGAAACCCTGGACTGGATAGCAGATGCCCTGACAGACCCCTCCGGAGCCTTCTACAGCGCACTGGATGCCGATAGCGAGGGCGAAGAGGGTCAATACTATGTATGGACCCTGGCGGAACTGCAGGCACTACTGGGCCCGGATGCCCCCCTACTGGCTGCGGCCTACACCTGCACCGAAGCGGGAAACTGGGAGCATGGGAAGAATGTGCTACACAGAGTGCAGCCGCTGGCCGAGCTGGCCCCGGCCCTGAACATGGACGAAGCCGAGCTGAGCAGCAGGCTGGCCAGCGCGCGGCTCCAGCTGTGGCAGGCGCGGGCACAGCGCCCCGCCCCCGGCCTGGATGACAAAACCCTGGCGGGCTGGAATGCCCTGATGATACGCGGCTATGTGGAGGCTTACCGCAGCTTTGGCAAGGCCGAATACCTGGAGGCAGCCCAAAAGAATGCCCACTTCATAGAGCGGGAAATGGCCGCAGGCGACAGCCTGCACCGCAGCTGGAAGCAGGGCCAGGCGCGCATCAATGCCTATCTGGAAGACTACGCCCTACTCATAGAGGCCTATATACACCTGCACGCTGTTACCCTGGATGCATACTGGCTGCGGCGTGCAGCTGCCTATGTGGCCCACCTGGAGCAGCACTATTGGGACGCCGAGGCAAGCCTGTATCGCTTCACCAGCCGAGCGGATCCGCCGCTAATTGCTATACGGAGAGACCTGTATGACAACGTAATACCCAGCGCCAACTCCACCCTGGCGCGGGTGCTACCCCAGCTGGGCACCCTGCTCGGCAGGCCCGAATGGGCAGAACGGGCGCGAAAAATGCTGCAGCGTGTGCAGCCCCGCCTGGTGGAGCATGGGTCGGCCCTGGCAGGCTGGGCTCATGCCTACCTGGCCACACTCCTGCCGGCCCAAGAGGTGGTGGCCTGCGGCCCGCAGGCCATGGCCTACCAGCAGGCGCTACAGCAGCAGTATCTGCCTTTTGCCACCCACACCGGTGCGGTGGCAGAGCCAGAGGACGCAGAAGCCCTTCCACTACTGAAATACCGCTGGAATGCGGGCGAAACGAACATCTATGTGTGCAGCGGCGGCGCGTGTCAGCTGCCTGTTTCCACCGTTTCGCAGGCCATTCAGCAGCTAAGGGCCGGGCAAAATGTGAAACCGGAATGATTTTTTTAAAAAAAATTGGTGATTTCGTGCTTTGGGGCTAAATTTGTGTCCCTAAAATTTTTCCACACTTCATGAGCCAAGAGAATAAGGAAAACACCCGGCAGGTAGCCACCATGGAGCCGCAGATAGGTGCGCTGGATATGCCTGTATGGGAAGAACCTGAGGAGTACAGCCAAGCCGAGCGCGAGCAGATGGCCCGGAAGTACGAGCAAACCCTGACCGAGGTAGAGCCCTACCAGATTGTAAAGGGTACGGTCATTTCGATGGACGACCGCGAAGTGGTTGTAAACATCGGCTTCAAAAGCGAAGGCATTGTTGCGCTGAACGAATTTCGCGACCTGCTCCCCGGCCTTAAGCCCGGAGATCCGGTAGAAGTTTTCCTGGAAAACCTGGAGAACAAAAATGGCCAGCTGGTCATTAGCCGCCGGATGGCGAACAGCATGCGCGCCTGGGACAAAATCAACGCGGCCCTGGAAGAGGACACCGTGGTAGAGGGCACTGTGAAGCGCCGGACCAAAGGCGGCTTTGTAGTGGAGCTGGAAGGGGTAGAAGCCTTCTTGCCCGGTTCTCAGATCGACGTGAAACCCATCCGCGACTACGATAGCTACGTAGGCCAAAAGATGGAGTTCAAGGTGGTAAAAATCAACCACCAGCAAAATAACGTGGTCATCTCGCACAAGGCCCTGATCGAAAAAGATCTGGAAGCACAAAAGCAGGTGATCATCAACAACCTGGAAAAAGGACAGGTACTGGAAGGTACCGTGAAAAACATCACCAACTTTGGCGTGTTTATCGACCTGGGTGGTGTGGACGGCCTGCTACACATTACAGATATCAGCTGGGGCCGCATCAGCAGCCCAGATGAGGTGCTGAGCCTGGACCAGAAGCTGAATGTGGTGGTGCTGGACTTTGACGACGAGAAAAAACGCATCAGCCTGGGCCTGAAGCAGCTGCAAGCCCATCCCTGGGACAGCATGGCGGCAAGCCTGGAAGAAGGCGCAACCGTAAAAGGCAAGATTGTAACCATTGCCGACTATGGTGTGTTCATCGAGGTTGCCCCCGGTGTAGAAGGCCTGATCCACATAAGCGAAATGGGCTGGAGTACCCACCCCAAAAATCCGCACGATGTGTTCCAGGTAGGCCAGGAGGTAGAAGCCAAGGTACTGTCGCTAGACAAGGAAGACCGCAAAATGTCGCTGGGTATCAAGCAGCTTTCTGCCGACCCATGGCAGTCTGTACCAGCCAAGTACCCCATCGGCAGCCAGCACACGGTAACCGTAACAAACCTCACCAACTACGGCATATTCGTAGAGCTGGAGGATGGAATTGATGGCCTCATTCATATTCAAGACCTGAGCTGGAACAAGCTAAACCACCCCAGCGAGGTAACGAAAAAAGGGGAGAAAATAGAAGCGGTGATCCTGGAGATGGATCTGGATAACCGTAAACTACGCCTAGGCCACAAGCAACTGACCGAAGATCCCTGGGAGACCCTGATTACCGTATTCCCCGAAGGCAGCAGCCATACCGGAACGATTACAAAACTGAACGACAAAGGTGGCGTAGTGGAGCTGGAGTATGGTGTTGAGGGCTTCGTACCCAAAAAGCACCTTCAGGCCGAAGATGGTAAAGAAGCACTCAAGGAAGGCGACTCTGTTCCTTTCGTGGTGATCGAGTTCAACAAGGATGCCAAGCGCATCGTGCTGAGCCACGCCAAAACCTGGAAGGAAATGGAAGACGACAAGCCCAAAGCAGGTGCGCGTCGTAAGAAGAAAGACGAAGATGCATTTGTAACAACCGGCGCAGGTAGCAAGGACACCCTGGGCGACCTGAGTGCACTAGCCAAGCTGAAAGAGAGCATGGAAGGTGGAAGCCCAGTTGCAGAGGCGCCAAAGAAAAAGACTACCTCCAAAAAGGCTGAGGCTCAGAAAGACGAGACGCAGGCTGACGAGGTAGCCGAGGAAACAAGCGAGGAATAAAAATCGCTACGAAGTTCCAACACAAGAAACCCGCTCACGGCTGTGAGTGGGTTTTTTTTGTGTTGCCTCCCGGGGCTTAGTATATCTCAGTAATAGCCGGCCAAAGCTGGCGAAAAGTATTGCCGATACTTCCACCTAATAGCTCCCAAGTGTTTCCGGACTCTGCCGGATTTCAGCTGGATCGGTACGGGTTTTCGCTTGAAGAGAGCGAAGTACAGACACTGCCGGGGGCGGTAATGCAGATAAAGTGTGCCATACGGCCGCTTGCACACAGCAAGCGCACTTGTATTTGTATCTTGCATCGCAATTGGGGATTCCGTACCTGCATATGTACAGAAAGAGCAAAGCAAGACGAAAGCACCTGCTAGCTGTGGCGGTTTGGGCAGCCATAGTGCCCGTGCTAGTCGTTTGGGGCTGTGGCCCAGCTGCCAAGCCCCTGGATGAAGCGCAGATGAGCGCACTGATGGAGGATCTGATGCTGGCACACCACGGTGCCCTGCTCATCCAGCAGGGGGCTGTGCAGGCCAAAGATAGCACGCGGGCCCAGATGGTGCAGCAGGTACTGGCCCACCACCGGCTTAGCCCGGCCGAAGCAGAGGCAGCCCTGGCCGCCTATAGCGAAGATCCGGAGGCTTTCGAGCGCGTGTTCAACCAGGCCCTGGAGCGCCTGACCGTACGGGGGGCCAAGCTCAAGGGAAACTATTCTCCCCAGCCCTGATGTACTTCGGGATAAAAAAATTGCGTAGCAGCTGTTCTCTCCATACATGAAACTATATCCCGCAGAGGCCGGCGACAAGCTGGGCTTCGGCACCATTCGCAGGCAGCTGGGCAGCTACTGCTATAGCCCGGAGGCGCGTGCTGCCTGTGCAGAACTAAGCCCCCCCTCCGAACCCGAACTGGCCAACCGCTACCGCCAGCAGGTGGGCGAACTGATGCAGCTGGTACAGCGGGGCATACGCCTGCCCCTATCCGAGCTAGACCCCATTCAGCCCCTGCTCCACCAGCTGGCCATTGCCGGTGCCCACCTCACAGAGCCCGAACTGGGCCGCCTGCGCAGCTTCCTGGCTACAGCCAATGAGCTGGTGCGCTTTGTACGCGATCGGGAAGACACCCCACAGCTGCAGCAGCTCGTACAGGCCCACAGCAGCGACCCGGCCCTACATGCACGGATAGATAAGGTACTGGGGCCTGATAATCGGCTGCGAGACTCAGCCAGCCCCAGGCTGGCCGAGCTGAGGGCTAGCCTGCGCGAGGTAGGCACCCAGCTGCGCACACAGCTAAACCGGCTGCTACAGGCAGGAAAACAAAAGGGCCACTTTGATGCCGCTACCGAGGTAACCGTACGAAACGAACGGCTGGTACTGCCCGTGCCTGGCGAGCACCGCAGCAAATACGAGGGCTTTGTGCAAGACGTATCCGGTTCGGGGCAAACTTTCTTTATAGAACCGGCCAGCTCCCTGCCCATGAATAACCGCCAACGGGAGCTGAGCCGCCAGGAGCAGAATGAAGTTCTGCGCATCTTGCAAGCGGTGAGCGCCGAGCTGCACAGCGCCCTGCCTACCCTACGCAGCATGCTGCAGCTGGTAGCCAGCCTGGATCAGCGGTATGCGGCAGCCAGGCTGGGCATGGCCCTGGACGGAACCACCGCGTATACGATAGCGGAGCAGGGCAGCTACGCGGTGCAGCAGGCCCGTCATCCCCTACTCTGCCTACAGCGGGGGCCTGCTGCCGTGGTGCCTTTTTCGCTTCTGCTAGATGCACAGCAGCGCATCCTGCTGATCTCCGGGCCCAATGCGGGCGGCAAGTCTGTAACCATGACTGCCGTAGGACTGCTGCAGCTAATGGCCCAGTGTGGCCTACCCCTACCCACCGAGGCAGGTGCCCGGTTTCCCTGGTTGCACAAGCTATTCGTGCACATGGGGGATGACCAAAACCTGCAGAGCGACCTGAGCACCTACACCAGCCACCTGGTGCAGATGCGACACGCCTATGAGGAGCTGGATGCGCAGAGCCTGATCCTGATCGACGAATTTGGCACCGGAACCGACCCCGCCCTGGGCGGCCCCATTGCCCAGGCACTGCTAGAGCGCTTTGTGGCATCGGGTGCCCTGGGTGTCATCAACACGCATTATAGCCTGCTGAAGGAGTACGCCCACCACAGCCCGGGCATCCTGAATGGCGCCCTGGCCTTTGACCTGGCAGCCCTCTCTCCCACCTATCAGCTCGTCATTGGCCAGCCTGGCAGTAGCTATGCGCTGGAGATAGCCCGGCGTGTAGGGCTACCCGAGGCACTGATAGCGCGTGCCACCGAGCTGGCCGGAAAAGAACGGGGAGACACCGAGCAGCTGCTAACACAGCTACGCCAGCAGCAGCAGGAGCTACTGCAGCTAAGGGCACGCTACGCGACAGAGGTGAATGAACTGGAAAAGGCACGAAAGGAATATGTGGCCCTACAGCAGCAGGCCTCCCGGCAGAAAAAAGAAACGCTGGAACTGGCACGAAGGCAGGCAGAACAGATTGTAAAAGAAGCAAATGCCCGCATAGAGGCCACCATCCGGGGGATAAAGGAGGCAGAGGCAGACAAGGCGCAAACCCGCCAGCTGCGACAAGAACTGAAGGATGCCTTCCTGCTAGACGACACGGCACGAGCCAAAAAACGTAAGCAACACCGGCAGCAGGTAGATAGCACGGCTCAATCGGGTCCGCTGGCGGTGGGAGACCTGGTGCTGCTGGATGGCAGTGGCAGCACGGGCAAGGTGCTGGAGCTGGGAACCAAGGGGGTGCTGGTAGCCTTTGGCGAGCTGCAAACGCGCGTGGCACCCACCCGCCTGCGGCGGGTGGGTGCAGCCACACCGCCGGCAGCGGCACGCCACAGCACCCACGCCCCCATTCGAAACACAAGCCCCCCGCGCCAACTGGACCTGCGGGGGATGAGGCCCGAACAGGCCATTGCAGAGCTGGAAAAACTGCTGGATAGGCTCCTGCTGGCTGGCTACCCAGCAGCCGAAATCCTGCATGGCAAAGGGACCGGTGCCCTGCGCAGCGCCATTCGCCTGCACCTGCGTACCCACTACCCCCAGTTTCGGATAGAGGAACCGCCCGAGCAGCAGGGCGGAAGTGGCATTACCCACATTCACCTGGCCGATGGGCAGGGTATTGCTGAATAAGTGCACAGATCATTTCACCTGTGATATAGTTTGATTTATTTAGCTCCCACTGTTATATTTACGTAAACCGTAAATCATCGTATAAAATACCAGGCATGTAGGTCCGGATCTTACACTTTTTACTTGCAAGAATCATGGTTCAAAGGAAAGCCAAACGAAAAGCCGTCATACCCCAGCACAACGAAAACCAGCGTATCAAGGCAATCCGCAAGCTGATGAACCTGACCCAGCAGCAGTTTGCCGGCCAGATAGGTATATCGCAGGCTGCACTGAGTGACATTGAAAATGAAAAAAACGGGATCAGTTATGACGTATTCAAGCGCATACTGGAGTCCTTCCATATCAAGAGCGATTGGCTGATGTACCGAAATGGGGATCCATTTGAGCCCGTTAGCGAGGAGCTGGTAGCCCTGAACACGGCCTATACCCCCCAGCGCAAACGCAAGGAGCAAGCGCAGGCGGCTGCCAGCAGCGCTGCCATAGACGATGTGCGACAAGGCCCGGCCTCCAGGAAAACAGAGACACCGGCAACGCATGCCCGCATCCCCCTTATCAGCGGCAAGGAGGCAACCCAACGATATGCGGTGCAGTATGCAGACTGGGAGTTCATACAACTGCAGCCCACCCTGGAGCTGCCCGGCCTGAGCGGGCAAGACGAGTATCGTGCTTTTGAGGTGCGAGACGACAATATGTATCCCAGCCTGGCTGTGGGCGATGTGGTAGTGTGCAGCCTGGTGCAGCCCCGGGCAAGCCTGGCGGCAAACCAGGTATACCTGATAGCACATAGCAAGCATGAGCTAAAGATAGGCCGCGTGCCAGAAGAGGTGCCCGCCACCACCCCAGAGTTTCAACTGAATAGCGATAGCCCAAATGCTACTACCCTGCGCCTGAACCGGAAGCAGGTGCTGCAGCTATGGAAGGTGGAACGAATCATAACCCCAAACATCCCGCTCAAGCAGAGCCTGGATCATACCCTGGCGCGCGTTGGCCATGAACTGGAGGCGCTGCGAAACGAGATTGCTCGTACGCGGGGATAAGCGGGTTTCGCCTCCCAAATCTTGGAGTACCCAGACACAGTCCGACAGAAAAAAACACAACACGCACGGGCAGGCAGCCGGGGCGCACAGATGCGGAAACGCGTGGAAGTGTGGAACGACCAGCGTCTTAGCCCTTGCAGACCGGATTGCTTTTGCTACCTTTGCAAAAGTGTTTAGATCATGATAGACAGCCCGGAGAAAATCGTGGAGGGCCTCACCTTCGACGATGTCTTGCTCATCCCCGGCCACAGTCGGGTTCTACCCCGCGAGGTCGACACCAGCACCCTGCTTACGCCTGAAATTCGCCTGAATGTGCCGCTACTGAGTGCCGGCATGGATACGGTAACCGAATACCGCATGGCCATTGGCATGGCCACCAGCGGGGGCCTGGGCATCCTGCACAAAAACATGAGCGTAGAGCGCCAGGCCGACCAGGTGCGGCGCGTAAAGCGCTATGAGAGTGGCCTGATCGTAGACCCCATTACCCTGCGCCCGGATGATACCCTGGCAGATGCCTTCCGCATGATGGGCGAGTATAGCATTGGCGGTATACCGGTGGTGGATCAGCACAAAAAACTGGTAGGCATCATCACCAACCGCGACATCCGCTTCCATCAGCCCAACGGCACCCCGGTAAAGGAGGTGATGACGCATGAAAAACTGGTAACCGTGCCCGAAGGTACCACGCTGGACCAGGCCGAGGAAACCCTGAAGCGATATCGCATAGAAAAGCTGCCTGTAGTAAGCAAGGACGGAACCCTGGTTGGGCTGATTACCTACAAGGATATCCTGAAGAAAACAAACTTCCCGGATGCCTGCAAGGATGAGCTGGGCCGCCTGCGGGTGGGGGCCGCCGTAGGCGTAACAGCTGACACCCTGGAGCGTATAGAGGCGCTCCTAGCCTCCTCGGTGGACGTTATCACCATAGACACAGCCCATGGCCATAGCCAGGGGGTTATAGACATGGTGCGGAAGATACGCAAGCAGTTTCCGGATCTACAGCTCATAGCCGGCAACGTAGGCACCGGCGCAGCCGCCACAGCCCTTATAGAGGCCGGAGCCAATGCCATTAAAGTAGGCATAGGCCCTGGCAGCATCTGCACCACCCGCATTGTTACCGGTGTAGGGGTGCCACAGATAACGGCCGTGATGGCCGCCGTGGCGGCAGCAGCACCCCGGGGTATCCCGGTGATTGCCGACGGCGGCATCAAGTACAGCGGCGACATCCCGAAGGCCATAGCCGCCGGGGCCGACTGTGTTATGGCCGGCAACCTCTTTGCCGGTACGGATGAAAGCCCCGGCGAAACCATCATCTATGATGGGCGGAAATTCAAAAGCTACCGGGGCATGGGCAGTGTAGAGGCCATGGCCGAGGGCAGCAAAGACCGCTATTTCCAGGACGTGGAGGCCGACATCAAGAAGCTGGTACCCGAGGGCATTGTAGGCCGGGTACCCTACAAGGGTACGGTGGCCGAGGTGATCTACCAGATGGTAGGGGGCCTGCGGGCCGGCATGGGCTACTGCGGTGCCGCCAGCCTGGCCGAACTAAAGCAGGCACGCTTTGTGCGCATCACAAATGCCGGCCTGACCGAAAGCCACGCACACGACATCTATATTACCAAAGAAGCACCCAACTATAGCCGCAAGTAGCGGTATACCAGCCGCATCAAAAAGACCAAAAGGGGCCCGAGCGCCCTTTTTTTTGTGCCAGGCTGCCAACCAGCCCACCTGTGGCCAGGCGGACAAGCCCGAATAGCACTGCGGCATATGTACTGCCCAAAAAGCACAAGCATTTAGCTCAGAAAATATACCAGTCGGAAACTTGCAGGTAACCGTCTGCGTTTTTAGCTTTGTAGAATTAGAATAAGTATAAATAAGCACCAACTCCGGAGGCAAGTGCATCAAGAAGCAAAGCCGTACTCCCAGCCCTTACTCCCAAGCTAAAATCATGAAAACACCCATATACCTGGACAACAATGCCACCACACGCATGGACCCCCGTGTGCTGGAGGCCATGCTACCCTATTTTACCGAAGACTATGGTAATGCTGCCAGCCGGAACCACCTGTTTGGCTGGCGAGCCGAAGAGGCAGTGGACTATGCACGCGAGCAGATAGCCAACCTAATAGGTTGCACGGCAAAAGAGATTGTATTTACCTCCGGCGCTACCGAAAGCAATAACCTGGCTATAAAGGGCGTGTTCGAAATGTATGCGCGCAAGGGCAACCACATCATTACTGCCCGCACGGAGCACAAGGCTGTAGTAGACACCTGCCGCGCCCTGGAGCGCCGCGGTGCCCGGGTAACCTACCTGAATGTACAGCAAGATGGCCTGATAGACCTGAAAGAACTGGAGGCGGCAATGACCCCGCAGACGGCGCTTGTGGCGATCATGTTTGCCAATAACGAAACAGGCGTGATACAGCCCATCCGCGAAATGTCGGCCATAGCCCACAGCTACGGGGCGCTCTTTTTTACCGATGCCACCCAGGCCGTGGGCAAGATACCCGTAAACGTGGACGAGGAGGGCATAGACCTGATGGCCTTCTCGGGCCACAAGATGTATGGCCCCAAGGGCGTGGGTGCCCTGTACGTACGGCGGAAGAATCCACGCGTGAAGGTAACTGCCCAGATGGACGGTGGCGGCCACGAGCGCGGCATGCGCAGTGGCACGCTGAATGTACCGGGCATTGTGGGCCTGGGCAAGGCCTGCGAGCTGGCTCAGCAGGAAATGCAGGCCGAGGCAACCCGCCTGCGCCAGCTGCGAGACAAGCTGGAAACCGAGCTGCTGAAGATAGAAGAGAGCACACGGAACGGCAATCCTACCCAGCGGCTGCCCCACGTGGCAAACATCAGCTTCAAGCACGTGGAGGGCGAGGGCCTGATGATGGGAATAAAAGACCTGGCAGTAAGCTCTGGCAGCGCCTGCACCAGTGCCAGCCTGGAACCCAGCTATGTGCTGAAAGCCATGGGCCTGAGCGACGACCTGGCACATAGCAGCATCCGCTTTGGCCTAGGCCGCTTCACCACCGAGGCCGAGATTGACTACGCCATTGGGCACGTGCGCGAGGCCGTAAGCAAGCTGCGCAAAATGAGCCCCCTATGGGAGATGTATCAGGAGGGTGTTGACCTCAGCACCGTAGCCTGGGTACCTCACTAAGCGGGATGCCCCCAGCCAGGAGCCGTTTCGCCCTGCTGCATCAAACTCGAATAACGCAATACTTACACCCCGATAGAACACAACCTAAAACCCGAAGGACATGGCTTATAGCGACAAAGTAATAGACCACTACAGCAACCCCCGAAATGTAGGTACGCTGGATAAAAGTAAAAGCAACGTGGGCACTGGCCTGGTAGGTGCCCCAGAGTGCGGAGACGTGATGCGCCTGCAGATAGAGGTGGATGAGCAGACCAAAGTGATCCGTGATGCCAAGTTTAAAACCTTTGGCTGTGGTAGTGCCATTGCCAGCAGCAGCCTGGCTACCGAGTGGCTAAAAGGCAAAACGGTAGACGAGGCCCTGGAGATAGACAACATGGAGATTGTGGAGGAGCTGGCACTGCCGCCTGTAAAAATCCACTGCAGCGTACTGGCCGAGGATGCTATAAAGGCAGCCATAAATGACTACCGAGCCAAGCAGGGACTGGAACCCATTGTATCTGAAAAAGCCCATTAAACCATGATCGCGATCTCAGATCAAGCAGCAGCACATGTAATGCGCCTGCGCGAGCAGGCGGGTCTGGGTGATGACTATGCCCTGCGCGTATCGGTAAACGGCGGCGGATGTTCAGGCCTGAGCTATCACCTGGACTTTGACAATGAAGTGCAGCCGGGCGACCAGGTGTTTCAGGACCACGGCATTACCATGCGCGTGAACCTGAAAAGCTATCTGTATCTGGCAGGCACCGAGCTAACGTATAGCGATGGCCTGCAAGGCAAGGGCTTCCACTTCAACAACCCGAATGCCAGCCGTGCCTGCGGCTGTGGCGAAAGCTTTGCTGTATAAGCGTGGTGTACCTGCGAGGAAATCGAAAAAGTACGCCACGCCCACCCATTAGGCCTAACACCCCAACAGCCCCCACCAGGGGGCTGTTTTTGTGGTGCGGCGGGCGCACCCTGTAGCAGTGGAAGCGCAAGCCATACCCAAACAATGGTTTCGGTCGTACAGATTTGGGCAGCATGCGTGCACAAAAAGCTGTAGATTTGGCAAAATCAAAGCCCTAAATACAATGAGCGCCAAAGAAATAGGAATCGTAATGGACTCGGCAGAAACCCTGCCGATAATGCTGGGGGCCACCAAACTGCTGGATCGCTTCGGCATCCCCTACGCGCTGGATATGCTGGAAACCCACAAAAACCCCCAGCGGATGATAGACTATGCGCGTTCGCTGGCCAGTAGTGATATTATGGTAGTGGTGGCGGGGGCCACAGGTGCTGCCCACCTGCCTGGTATGATTGCGGCCTTTACGCCCAAGCCGGTCATAGGGGTGCCGATCAAGGCCGATAACTCCATCGATGGCCTGGACGCCATATACTCCATGCTACAGATGCCCATGGGTGTACCCGTGGCCACCATGGCCCTGAATGAGGCGGCAAATGCGGCACTCTTTGCCCTGCAAATCCTGGGCTGCAAGCACCCCAGTTACCACGACCTGGTCATTGCCTTCAAACGGCAAATGAAGGAGGAAGAGGAGCGCAGAGCCAACAGGCTGGTCAGTAGCGGAATTGAAAAGTACCTGGAGAGCTAGTATGAAGAGCCTTCTTCGGGGATATGCACAGTTGTGCCTGATTTGCCTGCTGCTTAGCCAGGGCTTCGTGCTGGGCCAGGCCTATAACCGGCGAAACGAGGTAGTGATGACGGGTTTCGGCATGCGCTTCGCGTCCGACTTTTCCTACTACAATCAGGCACGTAACTTCCCACTCATCGAGGGGAACTACAGCCACATCACCATTGGCCCTACCTACAAGAAGTTCTATGGGAACGGCCAAATGGAAGTAGGCCTAAATTTTCTCTTCAAGGGTGGAGATGGCGGCTTTCAGCTACCGCTAGTAAATCGGGACAGTCCGGACACGCTGAACACCCGGATGACGGGCCTGGAGCTGGACTTCAAAGTAGGCCCACGCTTCGGCATTTTTACGCCTAAGATTGGCTTCCGCTGGCAGTACCGCTTTCTGCAGGAGGGCATGCTGAAGAAGGTGTTTGAGGGAGAACCTACCGATAAGTACAAGCTAAATAAAATGCACCTGCTGTTACCCATTGGCTTCTCGATCGACCTACCTACCGGCTTCGGGGCCACCGGCTTCGGGGCTTACTACAACTTTGGCCTTACCAACGTGCTCGGAACCGGAAACCTGCGTACCGGGGGGGTAATCCGTACCTTCAATTTTGAGATACACGTACTGCTAAGCAACCGCTGATAGACCACGGATCCGCTCGATAGGCAATAGATTCCCAATCCTCCTAGTCTGATCTTCTCGCGGCTCGTGCTTCAACTACCCTTCTGCCCTGTGGGGATAAACACGGGCATCGGGTTTTAAACGCAGACCCACCTTGCCCCAATGGGCTAGTCTTGGCCCCTTAAGTGGTTGCCTCGTAGTAGCAGATACCACACGCTCAAGGGGGGAGCACTGCCTTCTAAAAGAAATGGCTTCCTTGTAGTGGTTAGTATGTGTTGCTCCTTACCTATGCTCTCCACCAGTTGGGGATCCGGCTCGGGCCAGCGCACTCCCTGGTGCGTTGGTGTTTCCCGGTTTTGGGATTTAGGAAGTCAACGTGAACAGACCAATACCTGGCCTATCCATCCTTGGGAAAGAGACGGACATTCTGCACGCAACTTCAGTTTTCATGCGTTTAGAAACTGAATTTGACTCCTCAAATGCAGTCTTCTAGTACGCCACTTTTGGCCCGTAACTCCAGTGTTTACGCAGGGGTTGAACACAAGGTTTTGTCTAAATTTCGTCCAAATTTTTGACCCCAAAACAAAAAAAGCCTAAAAACTGGCTATGGAGGCCAATTTTGAGGCTTGGTGTGGAGGATAACGGAGTCGAACCGATGACCTCCTGCTTGCAAGGCAGGCGCTCTAGCCAGCTGAGCTAATCCCCCATAATGTCAAAAAAGCGCAGTGCGCTTTGTTTTTCTGTTTCAGAACCGGTTGCTTTGGTTCTGGCTTCCCTATACGTGGGCTTACCAGGACTCGAACCTGGGACCTCAACATTATCAGTGTTGCGCTCTAACCACCTGAGCTATAAGCCCATGAAAATCGAGGGGAAAAGATTCGTATAGAATCGAGAAAAGGAAATTGAATTGATCACAAAGATCACTAGAAAGGAGGTAATCCAGCCGCACCTTCCGGTACGGCTACCTTGTTACGACTTAGCCCCAGTTACCACTTTCGCCCTCGGCAGGTTTTAAGGCCCGACTTCAGGCGCCCGCGG
>JAJTIE010000026.1 GCA_021300195.1 Bacteroidota bacterium
AATGGTTAATCCTATGGTGCTCAAAGCCATCCAGCACAAGCCCATCATAACTTCTGTAACTATCTGTAAATAAAACACTTGACGGATCTACGTGGTCTCGTATGATGCTATGAAGTGTTCTGGCTGTTACGTCTGGCACCACCTCTACATACACTTTTCTTCCTCGCTTGAGTAGTCCAAATACAGGCCAGTTGATCGGCCTCTCAATTCCTTCCAAACGCCTCCAAAGTAGCTTTCATCCGGCTCCATCTCTCCTACCTGTTGCTCAAATTCTTTGGTTTGATGGACTAAGGTCTGCTCAAGAAAAAAGCGATAGTAACGATTTATTGTGTTTCGATTAATCTGCAAAAGACTCGAGGCCTGGGTGGCTGTTAGCTCCAGGGCGAATGCCTGCAGGATTTTTCTGCTTATACCTGCTTAACCTTCTGTTATTCCTTGACTTACAAGGCTATTTGTTGTGCCTTGTAAGTCAAGCCCCTAGTTATACAGCCACAGACACTGAGTGTGCAGCAGTGTGCCGCCAGGAGACAGCACCCGGGCCAGGTAGACAGAGGGTATCAGTGTGTCTACGGCCACCTGTGGGGCACCGTCTAACCGTACATCTAGCAGCCTTCTGCCCTGCAGGTTGTACAGCTGTAGCGTGCTACCAGTTGGATAGCTCAAGGTGCCTGGGCTCACATACAGGCGCAGCAGGGTCTCTCCCTTTGCCTTAGCGCGAGAGGTAGGGGGATCCGGAGTAGGGGGATCCGGATCGTTTGGATCCTCAGAAATATTTCCAAAACACATGACCCCAAAATTTGTAGTCCCTGCCACAAGACGTGTCTTTGCATTTTTTTCGACAGTAAGCCGCGGCGCACTGCCTGCGTTTAGGAAATTCAATGCGTTATCTGAAAGCTTGTACTTAAAATGGATGCTTCGGGTATCAAGATTTAGTACAACAAGAAAAGATTGGCCTGTTGCTGTTGGAGGAGATGGTGTAACCCCAAACGACATATAGGTCTGCCCATTTTTTGAGAATATGGTAGTAGAAGTATTGATGCCCACGGGGTTTGCTGCATTGACCAGCGCACTGTAGTCTATTTCTTCTATCAAATTTCCGTTATGCTCGTCTAATCTAGTCAATCTTCCATAAATCGGCCTGGGATAAAACCATATGCCCCCGCGAGGGTCTTTGTTTATTGAAGAGATTAACCGCTCGTTTGTCGGAATATCGTATGTCCAAAGCAATTGCCCTGAGGTTCCCAGATCTTTTACCGCAAACACTTTGGGTGCTCTCTCTCCACCATCCAACCCTTCACCATCAAAAAAATAGTATCACCAGAAACATATGGGCTGGCACCTGATTCGGAGCGAAAGGGGAAGCTCCAAACTTGCGTCATAGCAGTTGGCGATACATCAATTGCAACCAAAGCACCCTTGTTGGGGAACCTAGACCCCAAAAAGTAAATCCTATTTCCTGCCGCCCCTACGGTATTGAGAGATCCATAACTTCCAATGGATAAATTTAAATTGGGAGAAAGAACAGAAGTTTGTACGCCTGTTTCTTTATCATAGGCTGCAATGGGACCGTTTCGGCTGGCAATAACAATTTGTCCACTCTCCGTTAAATTCAAACTAAGCGGTTGATCCCCTCCTTGCCCATTTGTAGGAGTCATCCAGACCACCTGGCCCAAGGGGTCGAACCGAACCACCTTGTCTTTATCGGCAACAATAAGACCTCCATCATTGCCCATTAAATGTCCAGAAAGACCGGCCGTGCTGCCCAAAATACCGGAGTCTGTAAAAAGCAGATTCCCATCAAAGTCGTAAACGACCAGATTATCCAGATCAGGGTTATCAGTATTCTGAAACGAACACGCGACTCGATCATTGGCGGTAGCACACCAGGCGCACACCCTTGCGTCCTCGTATCTTTTCCAAAGCAGAGAGATCTCTCCGCTAGGGGGGAGAGAGGGGGAAACATCGGACATCGCAGGATCACAATGTACCATGGGGCAACCGCCAGTAGCCAAGGTAAATGGCTGAGCGGTGCTGGTAAATGGAAATACCAAAACTAAGCAGACGCCGATAAGTATAACTCTTAATATATCTATTTTCACGTTTTTAAGAAAATTGGTATTACTAACCATAAACTAGTAATAGAGTGGGGTGTATTCTTCTATTGAGAACCCTGAATGTAAAAGTAAGCATAAATATCAGGTAGGTCAAGCGCTTATCCGGACCCCTAGAATTTGAGATTTAACCTTGGACGCTCCACTTCCTAGCTCGCAGGACACTACCAAGAGACAGCCCTACTAGCCCGACACAAAAGCGCATAGCCCTGGGGATAAACCCCCTAAAATTGTCACTGCTCGGATTATTCTGGTATATTTACGGCTGGGCCACGGCCCTGTCCGGCTATGTGGTACTACCTAAATGGCAAGAAAGAGTCGAAATAAAGAAGAAGATGGGCTGCTGATAGACCGGGCAAAACAGGGCGATGAAAAAGCCTATGAGGTCCTGCTAAAGAAGTATCAGAAGTCTGTATACTACCTGATATACAAGATGATCCGCAACCCGGAGGATGCGGAGGACCTAACACAGGAGACTTTTGCCAAGGCTTTTGGTAGCCTGGTGTCCTTCGATCCCAAGTTTGCATTCAGCACCTGGTTGTTCAAGATCGGATCGAACTCAGCCATCGACTTCATCCGGCGGAAGAAGATGCAAACCCTCTCCATCAACCAAGGAGGCGCAAATGATGAAACCGGTAACCCGGTGCTACAACTGAAAGATGGAAACCTGGTGCCGGATGAGAAGCTGCTGAAGCAGCAGCGCAAGGAGTATCTGCAGGTGGCCATCGGGCAGCTACCTACCCGATACCGCCAGCTGGTTATCCTGCGCTACTTCGAGGAACTTTCGTACGAGGAAGTGGCCCTGGAGCTACAGATCCCCCTTGGCACCGTAAAGGCCCAGCTACACCGGGCCAGAGAGCTGCTGTATGGAGCGCTGAACAATATGGAAAACAAACTATAGGAATTTGCGGCACCCAATCAACATATTGGCACCCTGCCTACCCCTCAGCACACTATCAGATTTAACCCCGCACCCGTTATATGAATCGTGTTCTATCCGCTTTTGTCGTCGATGATGACAAGGTCTCGCGCATCCTGATTGAAAAATTTGTTGCACAAACTGATTTTCTCGAGCTAAAGGGGTCCTTTTCCAACGCAGAAGAGGCACTGGTGGCCCTGCAGCAGGAAGACATAGACCTGCTGTTTCTGGACGTTGAGATGCCCAAAATATCGGGCATGGAGATGCTGAAGTCGCTAAAGATCAGACCGCATGTTGTACTGATTACCAGCAACCGGGAATATGCCCTGGAGGCCTTTGAACACCATGTAACGGACTACCTGCTCAAGCCCTCTGAGTACACCCGCTTCCTGAAGGCCGCTACCCATATCCGAGAAGAAGTGGAAGCCGACCTGAATGCCCTGGCCGGAGAGAATCCGGATTTCCTCTTCGTCAAGCACAATGGGCGGCACGTAAAGATCCGGACAGCCGACATCAAGTGGGTAGAAGCCATTGGCGACTATGTGGAAATCCATACAGTAGGGCAGAAGCAGTATGTGATACACGCCACCATGAAGGTGATGGAGAAGAAACTGGGCCGCCCAGACTTCATCCGCGTGCACCGCAGCTACATTGTCCGCATAGACCAGATTGAGGAGATAGAAGACGGCACCATCGTCATTGTAGGCAAGTTCATCCCCATTGGCAAAAGCTATAAGAAGCAGCTGCTGGATGCAATCAACATGATATAGGGAGCGCCTGCAAATGGCCTGCGAGACCAGTACGCAAATGCCGGGAGGCACGCCAGCCTATAGCAACGCCAGCCCCAGCACCAGGAGGGCTGCGGCGACAGCCAGCAGCCGGAAGACTCTGCCCCAGCACGCGGATACCCAGTGCCCCAGCCGCGCCTGTAGCGGCAGGTAGCAGAGGGGGGTAAGCAGCAGGCCCAGCAGGCTGCCTGCCGCCACATCCAGCGGAAAGTGCGCACCCACATACACGCGGCTGATGGCTACGGCAAAGGCCAGGCCCGCCCATAGCCAGCCCAAGCGCGGATAGCGTAGCGCCAGCAGCACGGCCGCTGTATAGGCCGTAACGCTGTGGCCAGAGGGGAAGCTGTGTGCCCTGGGCGTGCCGGGCAGAAAGGCCCCCTGCGGGAAGAAATGCGCCGGGCGTACCCAGTCGGCAAACACCAGCTGCTTCAGCAGCTGGGCTACCAGGCCCGTGAGCACCACACAGAGCGTAAATACCAGCATCTGGCCTGCAGCGCGGCGCGGCAGTGCCAGCAGCAGGAGGGCCACTACAACAGCCGAGTCTCCCACCCAGGTAAGCAGCTGCCAAAAATGCGGCGGCGGATAGGCGTACAGGGCCTCATACAGGCCTGCATTCCCCCACCACAGGATGGCAGCGGCTAGCAGGCTCAATAGTAATCCGGCAAGTAAATAGAACCCCCGCATGGCTACTTTTGGGCTAGCCAACTGATGGGGTTTACGGGGTTAAAGCCCTTGTAAATCTGAAAATAGAGCTGAATCTCACCCGTATCGCTATTGGCCCGCACGGTGCCGATCTCTTGCAGCACGGCCAGCTGGTCGCCTACTTTTACCGACACCTGCTCCAGGTTGGCATACACGCTGCGGTAGCTGCCATGCTGCACGATGACCACCTGCCCGTAGTTCGGTATCCGGCTAACGAGGGTTACCTTACCATCAAATACGGTGCGCACCGCCTGCCCCTGGCGGGTGGAGATGTAGATTCCGTCGTTGATTACCTCGCCCCCGGTAGCGGTGCGGCTACGGCCAAAATAGCCGGTTACCACACCCTGGTTCATCGGGATGGGCCAAGGCAGCTTGTGGCGGTTTTTCTCAAACACACCATTTAGCTGGTTTACCACATCTTTGTTCGCCACGGTGGCATTGGCTTCCACCATTTTGCGGATTCGGGCACGGATAAGGGCCAGCTCGCGCTTGTACTCCTGTATCCGGTCCTCGTAGTTTTTCTGCTTACCCCGCAGCTGGTTATACAGTTGGTCCTTTTCCTCTTTTGCCCGGGATAGCTTGCCAGTTTCCTCTTGCCGGTCGCCGCGCAGTTTCTTTTGCCGCGCCAGCTTGGCTTCCTTTTCGCCCTTTTTCCGGGCCAGGTAGGCGCTTGTCCGCCGGATCAGTTCTATCTGCTGCTTGCGGTACTTGGCAGCCTCGCGAAAGTAGACCAGCCGGTCGTAGGCCTGGGCAAAGCTTTCGCTGCTCATGAGCCAGAGCATCATCGACATATCATCCTCGCCCAGATAGGCCAAGCGGGCAGCCTGGCCGTAGCTTTTCTGGAAAGTGGCTACATCCGCTACCAGAGACCCGATGATGCCATCTATCTGGTCTATATCGCGGCTAATGCCGTCTATTTCATCATTGATGACCTTTACCAAGCGCTCGCGCAGGTTGATCTGTTCTTTTAGCAGCACCAGTTCGTTGAACGATTTGCGCTTGATGCCTTGCGTTTGGCGCAGCAGTAGCTCGGTCTGCTTCACCTGTCGGCGCAGTAGCTCTTCTCGGCTTTTCAGGTTATTTATCTGGCTACTGCCAGCCTGCTGGGCATACAGGCGGTAGTAGCTGCCCACTAGCCCCAGCACTGCCAGCAGGGCGAGTGTGAGAATGGGCTTAGCAGGGGTTGATCTTTTTATACTCATCGGGCACCGAGAAGGATAGGCGCAGCTCCTCCGGATCGTAGCTCACCTTTTTGTGCTCCAGGTTTGCCTCCAGGATATACCGGCCCGTTACCTGCAAATTTAGCGAAAAAGGGAGCTGCGACAGGCCAGCATCTTGGTAGTGGCCATAGGTAACTGTGGATTGCTGATCTCCCGACAGCAGCCCAGCTATGATTTTTTCTGGACGATCTTCATCCTTGTGGATAAAAATCTGCCCTTTGGTCAAATGATTCTCGAAGACAAAGGTGGTGGGCGGCCCGGGGCTATAGCCGCGTACCAGGCTATCGGGTAGGGGGAAGTTGCCAAGCAGGAGTGCCTCGAGCGTGGAGAAGCTGACGGGCATGCCCAGCCGCTGGCTCAGGCAGGGGTAGTCGAGCACGAACGCCTGCCGCGCCATTCGGTTCAGTACCCACACGCTATCCGGCGTGGCTAGTAGGCGTATGCCTTCCAGGCCAAACTTCTGCGCTGTTAGCCAGATGCTCTCGCCACGCGTCATGCGCAGCCGGTAGGTAAACCCCACCTCCTGGCCTTCCATAGTCAGCTCGGCCTTGCCCCTTACTTCCAGGCGGGTGTAGGTATAGGCAGCCTGGTGGATCCGCTCCAGGGCTGCGGCCTGCTCCTTTGCAGCCCTGCGCTGGGCGCGCGTGCCATATTCATGCGCCTTGCAGCCTACGGTAGCGAGCAGCACCAGCATCAGGCCAAATAGAGAACGGTGCGACATCATCTGGGTAGGCTATCGTTTGTGTTTTCCGGGTTGCTTTTGGGTCCACCCAGCTCCTCTGCCTTTTTTCGGTATTGTTTTGCCTCGTGCAGGTTTCCCATGGCCTCGTATATGGCTGCCAGATGTGTGGCAGCATCGGCACTGGGCGCGGCCTCATAGGCTTTTTTTACCCATTCCAGGGCCTTCTCCATCTTGCCCTGCTTGTATAGCACCCAGCCGTAGGTATCGTGAAAATTTGCATCGTCTGGCCGTATTCTTAGGGCCTGCTCGATCATTTCCTGCGCGCGGTCCAGGTCTGTGCCACGTAGCGACAGGAAGTAGGCGTAGTTGTTTAGTGCCGTGGCATCGTTCGGATTTGCTGCCAAGGCTTTTTCGTAGGCCGCGTTGGAGGCCGGATAGTCGCCCAGATAGTGCAGGGCATCGCCCATCAGTACCAGCATGTGCTGCACCCGTTGGTCTTCGGCTAGCTGTACAAAGCGTTCGGCGGCGGCGGCGGCAGTGGCATAGTCTTTGTTTTGATAACTGCCCTGGGCCTGCCAGAACAGCAGGTCCAGGTTGTTGGGGTACACCTCCAGGGCACGGGCAGCATCGGCCTGCAGGCTATCCCAGCTGCGCAGCTGTATATCCAGGCTGATAAGCTGCTTCCACAGGTTCAGGTCCGTATCGTCTAGCCGCACCGCCTTGCGAATGTAGTAGCGGGCACTGTCTTGCTGCTGGTCCAGGTTCAGGTACTTTTCGCCCAGGTAGCTGGCTAGCAGCGAATTGTTTGGGTGCTGTGCCTCCAGGCTGCGCAGCAGGTGCCAGATCCGCCGTTGCTGGGCCTGGTTATTCACGTCTGTATCGGCCCGTATCAGCAGTTGTACTTTTTTGTCTAGCTCTATCTCTTCCAAGCCTACGGCTTTTTCCAGCAGCTCGTAGCTCTGTGCTGTATCTCCGGCCTGCTCTGCAGCCTCTATCATGCGGAAGAGCACAAAGGCATCGGTGGCATCCTCGGCATATAGGCGGGCTAGCAGGTCGCGGGCTTTGTCGGCCTGCTCGGTCTGCAGGTACAGGTCGTACAGCTCGTACTGATAGCTGCGCACACTGGGGTAAAACTGCACCAGTCTCAGCATCTCGGCTATGGCCTGCTGGGGTTCATTCAGGTACAGGTAGATTTCTTTTTTCTGCCGGATTATATCGGGGTCTACGCCTTTTCGTGCCAGCAGGGTGTCGTATAGGCCAAGGGCAGCGCGATATTCCTTGGCATGCAGATAGTTTTGGCCCAGCTCAATGAGCAGGTCTATGTCCTGCGGAAACTGCTTGCGTGCAGCCTCCAGGGTTTTTCTGCTTGCCTCCCGGTCGTTGTTGGCTTGTTGGATCCGGGCTAGCTGTACGTGGTAGTACACATTGCCTTTGTCCGACTTCATGGCCGCCTGGGCGTGTGGCAGGGCTGCCTGAAACTGGCGTTCAGAATACAAGAGTTCGGCCACCAGGTAGTGCGCGGCACCGTGCTGTGGGTCTATCTCCAGCACCTGCTCATAGAGCGCCAGGGCTTCTTTGGGGTACTCTTGTGCTTGCTTCGTGGCTCCGTCTATGAACAGGGCGGCCAGGCGCTGCTGTTGTTCTTCAGAGAGCTTAGTGCCCCGGCCGTCTGGTGTGCGCTGGGTAGCCTGCTGGGTGCGGCAGCCCGCCAGCAGCAGGGTGCACAGCACCAGAACGGAGATACGTAACATACGGTAATATACGAAAAAACTATACAGCCGAATAGTCGCCGATGTTCAGCACCTCGGGTGTGCGTAGCACCTGGGTGTGGCTGCCTATCATGGCGTGCGACAGGTTGGCGTACCGGATCTGGCTATCAGTCTGTATGATGGTGTCGGACAGTATACTGTTATGAACGACAGAGTTGGCCCCGATTGATACATAAGGCCCCACTACAGACTGCCGCACCTCTGTACCCGGGCCGATGTAGCAGGGCTGAATAACGATGCTGTCCACAATCTTTGCCTGGCTACTCACTTGGCTTTCAGCCTGGCTCAGGTCCAGGATGCGTGCATTGGTTTCCAGTACATTGTCTTTGTTGCCACAGTCCATCCATTCCAGCACCTCACCGGCGGCAAAGCGCATGCCCTTGTCTTTCATGTTAGCCAGGGCATCGGTTAGCTGGTATTCGCCCTTGCTCCGCAGGTCATTGTCCAGCAGGTACTGAATTTCATCGCGTAGCCGGGCACCATCCTTTACGTAATAGATGCCGATGATGGCCAGGTCGCTCACAAACTGATCGGGCTTCTCCACCAGGTCCTCTATCACACCCTGCGCATTCACCTTTACCACCCCGAAGGAACGGGGATCTTCAACGGATTTTACCCAGATAACGCCATCCATCTCGCGGTTCAGCACAAAGTCGGCCCGGAAGAGGGTGTCGGCAAAGCCAATGATTACCTCGCCATCCAGGCTCTCTTGTGCGCATTGTATGGCGTGGGCTGTGCCCAGGGGCTTATCCTGATAATAAATTGTGCCCTTTGCGCCCAGCCTGGCTGCTACGGCTTTCAGGTCTGCCTCCACCTGTGGCCCAAAATCTCCGATAACGAAGGCAATCTCCTCGATTTTGCCCGTATAGGTGGCGGCTATGTCCTCTACCAGTCGCTGCACAATAGGCTTGCCTGCTATGGGCAGCAGGGGCTTAGGGGTGGTGAGGGTGTGGGGCCGGAGGCGTGAGCCTCGGCCGGCCATGGGGATGATGATTTTCATGCGACCAGTATAAGGGAGGTCAAAATTAGCCCTAAACCCCCGTATGTCCAAAGCCCCCCTCGCCCCGCTCGGTGGCTTCCAGGGCCTCCACCGGCTCCCACTCGATGTACGTAACGGGGGCCAGCAGCATCTGGGCAATACGCATGCCATCCTCCACCAAAAAAGGGCTGGTACCGTGGTTGATGAGGATCACCTTCACCTCGCCCCGGTAGTCGGCATCCAGGGTGCCCGGGCTGTTTAGCAGGGTAATGCCATGCTTGGCCGCCAGCCCGCTGCGGGGGCGCAGTTGAATTTCGTAGCCCTCGGGTATCTCCAGATACAGGCCAGTGCCGATGGCCTGAAAGGCTCCGGGTGCCAGGCTAAGCGGCTGGGCCAGGCAGGCGCGTACATCCATGCCCGCAGCGTGCATGCTCTCGTAGGCGGGCAGGCTGTGCCCGGCAGTGTTGCGTACTTTTACTCTCATAGGGTAGGGGCCCGTGGGCTCTATTTGTGCTATATGGCCATGGCGGCTACACGCGGCAGCCAGGTCAAAGTCTTTGGCGGTAATTCCATCCACCTCGTGCGTGCGTAGCCAGATCTCCACCCTGCCATAGCGGTTTTTCCACATCGGGTGGTGGTTAGCCTTCTCGGCCTCGGCTGCTACCGCCGCCATGAAGGCGAAGGCCTGTGCAAAGTCGGCAAAGGCAAAGGTTCGGCACAGGCTGCCCGCGCGGTACTGCCAGCCGGGCACCTCTTCCAGCCGGTGGTGGATTTCTGTTTCGGTATAGGGCACTGGTGCCATGCGCATCTGCGTGGCGTAGGTGTGTGGCGTTATCAGGTCTTCTTCTTTTGTTTTTTTGCGGCAGGGAACAGCACATTGTTCAGGATAAGGCGGTAGCCTGCGCTATTGGGGTGCAGGGTCAGGTCTGTAGGGGGTTCGCCCACCATGTGCTGGTAGTCTTCGGGGTCGTGCCCGCCGTAGAAGGTCCACATGCCCCGGCCAAAGTTGCCGTGTATGTAGCGTGCTTCGCCGGCGCTTTTCAGCTGGCCCATTACCAGTACATCGGGTTTCAGAAACTGACTGCGAAAGGCCGTGGTTTGCCCCATAAATCCCTTTACGGTGCGGGTGTGGTTTTGGGTAAGCATGGTGGGCACGGGGTCCCACTTGGCCGAGAACTCGAATAGGGTGAAGTAGTCCAGGCTCTGCGGCACCTGCCGGCCTACGCTGGGCGAGGCATCTATATCCGAGTACTCATATACCTGGGGGTTTCGCTCTACGTGGAAACCCTGAAAGGCCAGGCACTGGTCAAATACCAGTTTGTCCTGATAGTCGGGGTCTACACCGTCTCCATCGTACATACGGTCGCAGATGTCCGTGTGCATGGCTGCCAGGGCAATGTCGTAACTGTCGGTAGCACTGCACATGGCAAAGAGGAACCCCCCCTGCTCCAGGTAGTCGCGTATGCGCATGGCTACGGCCAGCTTCAGCTGGCTCACCTTGCCAAATCCATATTGACGGGCAATGGTCTCATTCTCCTGCACCTGTTCCCTGTACCAGGGCTGGCTGCCATAGCTGGCCCAGAACTTGCCATACTGGCCGGTAAAGTCCTCGTGATGCAGGTGCAGCCAGTCGTACTCCTTCAGCTTGCCGTCCATTACCTCGGGGTCGTATATCACGTCGTATGGAATCTCGGCATATGTGAGCACCAGGGTAACGGCATCATCCCAGGGCTGGGCACTCTTGGGAGAATAGACAGCAATTTTGGGCACTTTTTCCAGTTTCACTGCATCCTGGTTGCTGCTCTCGCTGCCAATTGATTGCAGAATTTGGGCATAGGCGTTGTCCGATATCTTCTCGTAGTTCACATTGCGGATCAGCAGTTCCTGCTCAAACTTCTCGTAGGCCGGAAAAGCAAAGCTGCCCCCCCGGTAGTTCAGCAGCCAGTCTACCGGCTGCTCATGCGCCAGCACCCAGTATGCCACGCCATAGGCCTTCAGGTGTTCGGCCTGCTGCTCATCCATGGGCAGCAGTAGCACGGCCGCCCGCACTGGCAGGCTACACAGCAGTAGGCACAGCCAGAGCAGGCAGCAGGTGTGTGGGCGTGTGGGGCGAGACAGGAGGTGCACCATAGGGCTAAAACGTACAAAATAGGCCACCCGTTGCAGGCGAACCTAAAACTAGCAAAGATTCCGGCTCTGTGTGGCTTGTGAAGATATTTTCTAGCTTTACGGAACCCAAATTGAAGCTTTATGAAAAAGAAATTGACGCTTGCCTGCCTGGCCATGGCATACCTATCAGCGCTGAGCTACGTGCAGGCCCAGAGTTTACAAGGTGCCCGTTTTCACACCGTGGTGTACGAGGGTACACAGACCCTCACCCTGCTGGATGGCCCCTTGAATGACCATCTGGTGCTGGCCACCCCCGCAGACTCGGCCAAGGTTCGGTTCTCCGTTATGAATGGGGTGCTGTACGTGGAAGAGATGGCTGAGATAAGCGGCCGTGCTAACATAATCGTCTCCATACGGGGTATAGACAGCGTTTGGGTGGGAGGCTATGCCCGCCTGGCCAGCAATGTGCCTATACAGGAACGATTTGCGCTCTACTGCGAGGGCAATGCCTCGACCTACCTGCATGCCGAGCTACCCGCCGGCCAGCAGTTGCGCGTCTACAATGCCAGCGAAGGCGATGTATCCGTACATGGCCATACCGATGCGCTATATATATGGAATGGCGGAAAGGGCCATGTTGAGGCACGCACCCTGCATGCCCAGGATGTGCAGGTGGACCTGATGGGTAAGGGCGATGTATTTATCCAGCCACACGGAAAGCTGTACGCAAATGTGGAGGGTGCCGGTTACGTATACTACGTCAGCAAACCCGTAGATGCCCAAACCAAGAATGGCGTGGGTGGCGGAGATATGGTGCGGCTGTACTAGATTTTATTCCCCAATTCCCCCTCATTCCGCCCCCCCTCTCTCAAGGGTGGGGGGGACGGAATGACGGGTAGTGGGCAGGCCGAGAACACCCAAGATCAGGGGTACTGTAGCACCTGGCCCGCATGGTGCACCGCCAGCGTAGCCTTTGGCCCAGCCCCGGGCTCTACACGCCCCACCACCTGCGCCTGTAGGTGCAGGCTAGCAGCCTGCTCGATAATTACCTGAGCGGTATCGGCATCCGTGTAGATCTCCAGCCGGTGCCCCATGTTGAAGGTGCGGTACATCTCCTTCCAGGGCGTATGCATGGCCGCCTGTATCTCCCGGAAGATAACGGGAATCTCCATCAGGTTATCCTTAACGATGTGCACCCCCTGGGGTGCAAAGTGCAGGCACTTGGTTTGTCCGCCGCCCGTGCAGTGGATCAGGCCGCCAATCTTTGAGCGATACTCGGCCAGCAGGGGCCTTAGCAGGGGCAGGTACGTGCGTGTAGGGCTCAGGATCATGTGCCCCACATCTACCGGCACGCCGGCTATAGGGTCGGTCAGCCGGTACTTGCCGGCATAGGTTACGGCCTCTTCCAGGCTAGGCTCCAGGGTTTCGGGGTAGTGCACCTTGTAGTAGCTGGCCAGCAGGTCGTGCCGCGCACTGGTGAGTCCATTGCTGCCTATGCCACTATTCCAGCTCTGCTCATAGCTGGCCTGGCCACTGCTGGCCACCCCCACGATCACCTGGCCGGGCTGTATGTTTATCTCCATTACCTCGTCCCGGGCCATGCGGCCCGCTACGGTATAGCCCACATCCAGGGTGCGTACCAGGTCGCCCACGTCGGCAGTTTCGCCTCCGGCTAGCCAGGCCTCTATGCCATACTTTCTCAGGCTGTTCAGGTAGGCATCGGCATGGGCTATCAGCACGCCCAGCACCTCGCCGGGTATGCGTGCCTTGTTTCGTGCAATGTTGGACGAAACAACGAAACCCGTTGTCATGCCCGCGCAGGCCATGTCGTCCAGGTTCATTACCAGCGCATCCTCTACAATGCCCTTCCATACGTCCAGGTCCCCCGTCTCGCGCCAATAGAGATAGGCCAGGATGGGCTTGGTGCCTGCCGTATCAGTATGCAGCAGGCAGGCATGGGCCGAGCTGTGGGCAAAGTAGTCGGGCAGGATTTTGCAAAACGCATTTGGGTACAGACCCTTATCCAGGTGCGAAATGGCAGCGTGTACGTCCTCTTTTCCGGAGGAAACACCCCTGCGGGCATACAGGTCACTCATCTTTTTGTATGAGAAATTGTGGCAATAAAAAAGGGCGGAGAGTCCGCCCTTATGATTACACAGTTTTTGTTACCGGGCCTTGGGTGTAAAGTCCATGCTGCGGATCCGGAATTCCGTACGGCGGTTGGCCTGCTCATCTGCGTCAGACAGCTCCGGGTATTTGAAGGGGCGTGTTTCGCCGAAGCCAAAGCTGGACAGGCGCTTTTCGTCTATGCCTGCTTCTACCAGGTAGGTTACTACACTCTTGGCCCTGCGGTTGCTCAGGCGCACGTTGTAGCGCTCAGATCCATTTGTGTCTGTGTGAGAATTGATCTGGATCGTGATGCTGGGGTTGTCTTTCAGCAGCTTGACCAGCTTCTCCAGGGTGCGAATGCTCTCGGGGCGCAGGTCGGCCTTGTCAAAGTCGTAGTAGATATTGTCCAGGAAGACAATCATGTCGATTTCGATCGGCGGTAGCAGGATGTCTATATTGGCCTCCAGCCTTTGCGCACCCTTGCCTTTTACCTCCCGCGCATCCACGGTCATGTCCTTGGACAAGTATTCGGGGGCTGTACCCACCAGTTTGTAGCGATATCCTCGCTCGATGCTCATGCTGTAGCGTCCGTCCTGCTGGGTTTTCATCGTGTCCAGCGGCGTTAGGCTTCCGTCCTTTTCGTAGCGGAAGAGGGTAACCGTGGCAAAGGGGATAACCTGCTTGGTGTTTTCGTTGCGCACCAAGCCCTGCACCGTGAGCGATAGGGGTGGGCAGTACTGCTTCACAATACGGTAAATGTCATCATCGCCTTTTCCGGCCCGGTTGCTGGTCAGGTAGCCTATGCTGTCTTGCTCGGTCCAGATCAGGGCAAAGTCGTCGTAGCTGGTGTTTATGCCCGCTCCCAGGTTTTTGGGTGCAGACCAGGTGGAGGTACTACCCTCGGCCTCGTACAGGTCGTAGCCGCCAAAGCCGGCAAAGCCCCCGGCACTGGCAAAATAGATTTTCTTTCCGTCGGCCCCCATGTGTGGGCTCATTTCATTGCCGGGCGTATTAATGGATCCCGCATTTACGGGCGTACTCCAGCTGGTGCCCGCCTTGCTGGAGACCCAGATGTCCATGCCCCCTTTTCCGCCCTCGCGCGTGGAGGCAAAGTACATGGTGTTTCCGCCATCGGCCAGGGTGGGGTGCATGTCTACCGTAGGCACATCCTTGGTTTTGCCCTTGCTGTTTATCACCACTTTTTGGGTTCCTGCTATTCCGGGCACTTTTTCGAATAGGCCCCAGCTGGCAGTTTCGGCATCGTACTTGGATTCGTAGATGCTGCAGCCCCATTTCTTTTTGAAGCGACCTTCTCCACAGATGGTGTAGTACATTACCTTGCCTGTGGGGTCTATTACGGCGTTCCCGTCATTAGACTTGGTATTAATCAGGGTGCCCAAGTTTTCTGGCTGACCAAAAGTGCTGTCATTTTTCATGCTCGCGATCCACAGATCCCTGTAGGGCTTTCCATCCTCCGGATAGGCTCCACGGGGCACCTCGCAGCGATCTTTCGGTTTCTTCTTTGGCTTGTAGCCGCGGTTCTGCGGGCTCTCGGCCGTGAATATCAGGAAGCTGTCTGCCTCCACGGCAAAGATTGCCGGGAAGCCCTCGTCGTACACCGTTTGATTTATCGTTTTCATCCCGGCATCTCGGGTTACACGCCAGCCAGGGCAGTCCTTATTGGTCTCCATTTCTACCTTGGCATACTCGATGCCAGCCAGCTCGTACCGGGTTTGCTTCAGGTAATAGTCATTGGGGTCGGTAACCGGATAACGGCTCAGAAAGTCCTCAAAAGTCTTCTTGGCGTTGTCATACTGCCCCAGTGTCTTCAGTACCTGTGCCAGGTCGTAGTACAGGGTGTCGTTGCCGTTTGCATTCTGCAGCAGAGCATCCTCCATGTACTTTTTGGCTTGCTCGTAGTTGTTCAGGTACCAGTTGGTACGTCCCAGCAGGTAGCTAAGCTCAAAGCATGGGGTTTTTATGCCCTCCCAAGTACATTTCGCCTTGGCCAGTTCGCGATTTTTATACGCTTTCAACCCCTCGCTGAATATCCTCAGCTCTTCTTTGCTCAAACCGGTGCAGGGTGGCTGTGCGTGGGCATATCCCAGTGTGAACAGCAACAAGAAGCCCAGCAGGATTGTTTTTTTGGACATGGCAGGAATTAGGAAAGCTTTTGACAACTACGCAAACTTATAAAAATTTCGTAAAGGCACACAAAGTAAATCTTTGGCTCAGCGCGTGTGGGCTGTTCCCGGTTTTTCTTTCTGCTTCTCGGGCATGTCCTTTTGGGGCGGTTTTGCCAGCGCATCCTTGCGCGAGGCGTACCGTACGTTGCCATTTGGGCGATTTACGGCCTATGGGCCGAAGATGGCCTGGCTGGCTAGCTCCCTGGCAGCATCCAGGTCTGTCTGCACCTGGTCTAGCTTGGTCTGTATGGTCATCAGGGCGGTTTTGCCCAGGGGCAGTCGCAGGGGTGGGTCTGCCCGATGCACCAGCTGCCCGATGGCCTTGGCGGCCTTGGCCGGGTCTCCCTCTTGCTGGCCGTGCACGGCAGCTATTTTCTCACGAAACGTCCCGGCTGTTGCCTGGTAGTCGGCTATCCGGTTTTCGGCTTGCACAAAGCCGGGGCCTGCAAACTGGGTGCGGAAGGGCCCAGGCTCTACCAGGCTTACCCGGATGCCCAGGGGGGCTAGCTCCTGCGCCATAGCCTCACTCATCCCCTCTAGCGCAAACTTGCTGGCATTGTATAGGCCAAAGCCTGCAAAAGCCTTGATCCCCCCATGCGAGGAGATTTGAACAATATGTCCCCGCCGCTGGGCCCGCAGCTGCGGTAGCAGCAGCTGGGTAAGCCGCAGGGTGCCAAAGAAGTTGACCTCGAACAGTCGTCGGGCTTCGGCCATGCTGGTTTCCTCTATGGCGCCTGCCATGCCCAGCCCGGCGTTATTCACCAGTACATCCAGTTCGCCCACCTGCGCCACGGCCTCCTGTATGCTCGCCGCGTCGCTCAGGTTCATTACCAGCCCCAGGCCACGGCCCGCATACTGCTGGCTGTAGGCTGCTGCCTGTGCCAGCTGACGAAAGGTAGCGTATACATACGCGCCCTGCTCCAGGGCTTCTTTGGCTATGGCTAGCCCGAGGCCCGAGGAGGCACCGGTTACTAGCCATTTTTCCATGGCGTTTGATTTCATGCACAAATATCTCAAGCCTCGCCCAGGGTGCCGGGTAGCCGGGATGCAAGCTTGGGTATATTTCGAACTAGAGGCCTGGGCGGGCCCGAGTCTACGAGTGGGGCTGTGGGTGCGTAGCCGCAAACTGTGCCCGGTAGGCCAGGGGGGCTATGCCCAGGTGTTTGCGGAAGGCTTTGGCAAAGTGAGAGGTATCGTGGTAGGCCAGTTGGAAGGCAATTTCGCTTATGGTCAGCGTCGTATAGGCCAGCAGGCGCCTGGCCTCGGTCAGGCGGCGCTGCTCTATGTGCCAGCGGGTAGGCTGGCCGCTTACAGCCACACAGCATCGGCTTAGGTGCTGGGTGCTCAGCCCCAGTTGGTCGGCGTAGTAGGTGGTGCCCACTTCGGCGGTGAAATGCTGCTCCAGTAGGCTGCGGAAGCGTTTGTATGCGATTAGCTGGGGGGTGGCATAGGCCGCACCAGGCCGCGCTCGTTCAATCAGCAGCAGGATCACCTCCAGGTAGGCGCGTTGCAGGGCGGGCGCTGTTTCGGCCTCCAGGGCCTGTAGGAGCAGTAGCAGCCGTTGCCAGTCTGCCGTGCCAGGCACGAAGAGTGGCTCTGTGCTGGGGTTGTCCAGATAGCTCAGCCCCAGCAGCAGGTTGGTATCGCGCCGGCCACTTAGAAAAAACGCTTCGGTAAACATCAGTGTACCTCCCCGGAGGTGCTGCCACCACTCGAAGGCATGCAGCTGGCCGGGCGAGATAAAGAAGAGCGAGCCTGGCCCCAGCTGGTAGCGCCGCCCGTCTATAGCCTGCATGCTGTGCCCCTGCTCCACCCACAGGATCTCGTAAAAAGCATGGGTGTGCGGGTCTTCCACTTCGGGCTCGGCCATCTGCTCAAAGCGGGTGAGGGCAAAGGGAACATCGGCATGGGGCTGATGGACGAAGGGCCCTATGGGGTAGTGCGGAAAGTTTCGATACAGCTGGGGCATATACTACACAACCTGCAAGCGGCACAGTTCAGGGCCGCATAGGCTCAAGATAAACATAAACGGTGATGCAGGCTACTTGCCAAAACTTTGTGTAAACTAGGCGTATGAAATGGACGCAAACCCTCCTACGTCGCAAAACCCTGGACCGCATTCTGGAGCAAGAGGCCACCCGGCCCGAGGGCGAGCGCATGCACCGGCGCATGACTGTGCGCGACCTTACGGCCTTTGGCCTTGCTGCCATCATTGGCTCGGGCATTTACAGCGCCATTGGCGAGGCCGTATTTCAGGGCGGGCCGGCCACCAGCCTGCTGTATGTATTCACCGCCCTGGCCTGTGGGTTGGCAGCCCTGTGCTATGCCGAGTTTGCCAGCCTCATCCCCATCAGCGGGTCGGCCTACACGTATAGCTATGCAGCCTTTGGCGAGCTGTTTGCCTGGATCATCGGCTGGGATTTGATCATCGAATACGGGATTGGCAACATTGCGGTAGCCATCAGCTGGAGCGACTACTTCACCCAGCTGTGGAGCAGTGTACCCGGCCTGCACTGGCCTGCGTGGCTCGGCATGGATGCCCTGAGCGCCGCGAACGGACATGAAAAGGCCGAGGCGTTGCTTGCCGCGGGCCAGCCCCTGCCAGCCTACCTGGCCGAGGCCCGTGCGGCCTGGCAGCAGGCCCCTGTACTGCTGGGCCTGCCGCTTATACTGGACCTGCCTGCCCTGCTGATTGTGGCCCTGATAACCTACATTGCCTACATCGGCATCCGCGAGAGCAAGCGGGCCGGAAACCTGATGGTGGCCGTAAAGCTGCTGGTACTGCTGGTGGTGGTGGTGCTGGGAGCCTTCTTTATCGATACCCAAAACTGGCAACCCTTTGCCCCGCGTGGCTGGGCCGGGGTGATGGGGGGCGTGGCTGCCGTCTTCTTTGCCTACATCGGCTTCGATGCCATCAGCACCACAGCCGAGGAGGCCAAAAACCCCCAGCGAGACCTGCCACGGGCTACACTCTACAGCCTGGGCATCAGCACCCTACTCTACGTTCTGGTGGTGCTGGTACTCACGGGCATGGTGCCCTTTACCGAGCTAAAGGTGGGCGATCCACTGGCCTACGTGTTCGAATACGTGGGCCTGGGGTGGATGAGCGGCATTATAGCGGTGAGCGCCGTTTTTGCCATTGCCAGTGTGCTGCTGGTTTTTCAGGTAGGGCAGCCGCGCATCTGGATGAGCATGAGCCGCGATGGTCTACTGCCCCCCCGCTTTGGACGACTACATCCCCGTTTTCGCACCCCGGGCTTCAGCACCATCATGACGGGGCTACTGGTGGGTCTTCCGCTCCTGTTTGTAAACCTGGAGGAGATGCTTAACCTCAGCTCCATTGGTACCCTCTTCGCCTTTGTGCTGGTGTGTGGTGGCATCCTGCGCCTGCACCAGGATGAGGCCTACCGCAAGCATCCAAACCGCCGCTTCCGGCTGCCTTATATATCGGCCCGGGCACCCATGCCCCTGCTGTACATGGTTGGCTGGTATGTGGTGGCCCTACAGGCCCCCCAGGCCATCGAGCATTTCTTTGCCCCCACCAGCCTGTACGAGATGCTGCCCACCTACCTGTTTGTACTGGTAGTAACCGGGCTTACGGTCTGGGCTTTCCTCCGTAGCCTGAGCCTGATCCCCCTGCTGGGCCTGATATGCTGCCTGTACCTGATGAGCCAGCTGCATGTGAGCAACTGGCTGCGCTTCCTCCTCTGGCTGGCAGTGGGGCTGGTTATCTACTTCGGCTACGGCCGCAGGCACAGCCGGCTGAATGCGGCTACTACGCCGCCTGCTGCCTAGTGTGCGTGCTGCCCCTGCTGCGGGCTGGGGCTGTGTGTGCCGTGGGCACCCTGTTCTTGTGTGGGGTGGTTGCTCCTGCAGCATGCCTGCTTTTTGCCCACTCCCCTGCAGCATGCCTGTTTCTGGCAGCTACCCTGGTGGCACTTCTTCATCTGGCACATGCCTGCCTGGCACAGGGCGCAGGTGCCGGCCGCGCAGGCCGTGTGGGTAGGGCAGGGGCAGTAGTTGGCTTTGCTGCCGCTACGTGCCACCATCAGGGCTATAAAAAAGGCCAAAACAAGCACCGTAGTGCCCACCAGTAGGTTCTGTTTCATCGCACAAAGATAGGGCTTGTACTTTTTCTGAAAAAAAGTAGATCGGCGGGCACCAAACAGAATGGAAACGCGTTCGGCTTGGAAACTATGAATGTCTTGAAAGTTTCCTCGTTCCTATTCTTCCCTACGTTTATTTCTGTCGTACTATGAAAAAGTGGCTCCGTATCTCCCTCCTGATTGTTGCGCTAGTAGGCGCATCCATCCTGATCTACGCCCGCCTGGAGAGTAATAAGGCCGAAATGGAGGCCGAGGCTCGGATAGAGGTATTGGAAAAGATACCGGTAAAGATGGCCCGGGTGACCGAAGAGAAAATGAGTAACACCCTGCAGCTGGTGGGCACGGTGGAGGCCAACCGCACCGTACGCATAAGCAGTGAAGCCACAGGCAAAGTGGAGCGTATCTTCTTTGACGAAGGCACCTATGTGGCCGTAGGCACCCCCCTGCTAAAGCTGAATGATGAGCAGATACGTGCTAACCTGGTGGCTGCCAAGGCAAACTATGAGAAGGCCCGCAAGGACTGGGAGCGCTTTGAGGCCCTGGCCAAAGAGAATGTGGCTACCGGCCAGCAGCTGGATAATGCCCGGCTGATGCTGGCAACGGCCCAAAGCCAGTATGAGATAGCCCAAAAGCAGCAAAAGGACACAGAAATATACAGCCCTACCTATGGGGTGGTAACCCAGCAGCTGATTGAGCAGGGCGAGCTAGCCAACCCCGGTAGCCCGGTGGCCGAAATTACGGACATCAGCAGGCTGAAGGTAAAGGTGCGTGTGGGCGAGCAGGAGGCCTTCCGCCTAAAAATGGGAGAATCGGTAGCCATCACCACCGAGGTGTTTCCGGGCACTACCTTTCGGGGTTCTATCACCTACATCGGGGTGCAGGCAGACAAGGCCCACACCTACCCGATAGAAGTAAGCCTGGTGAACAACCCGCAACGGCAGCTAAAGGCAGGTATGTTTGCCAAAGTGAACTTCACCCAGCAGCAGAAAGAAACCAGCGCGGTTATACCACGCGAGGCCCTGGCTGGCAGTGTAAAGGACCCCTATGTGTATGTGATAGAGGGCGGAGTGGCCAGGAAGCGGCCCATACAGCTGGGCCTGCAGCAGGAGGACCGGCTGGAGGTACTCAGCGGCCTGAAACCGGGCGAGCAGGTAGTAACAGCCGGGCAGTATGGACTGACCGATGGCGCCCAGATAAGCATTCAGTAAGGCATCTGTTACCCATTTATCATCAAGAGACATGTCGTTTACCGAACTCGTTGTAAAAAGGCCCACCCTCGTGGTGGTCATCTTCACGGTGCTGGGCATACTGGGTTTCTTTGGCTACCGCCTATTGAAGTATGAGCTGCTGCCCGATGTGTCCTTTCCGGCCATTTCGGTGGTAACTGTATATCCGGGTGCCAGCCCGAGTGAGGTGGAGAACAACCTGACCCGGAAGATAGAAGATGCTACCTCCACCATCTCCGACCTCAACTTCGTAAAAAGCCAGAGCCTCCAGGGCTTCAGCTTTGTGCAGCTGGAGTTTGACTACACGGCAGACATAGACGTGGTTACCCAGGACGTGCAGCGAAAGATAAATGAAATAAAGGACCAACTGCCCGACCAGGCCGAGGAACCCCTGGTGATCAAGTTTGCCTTCAACGAGATGCCCATCCTGCGCCTGGGCGTATCCCAGGGGGTGTATGACAGTAGTAAGGTTGCCGGAAAGGCGCGTAAAACGCTGACGGATAAAGAACTGTACCAACTGGTAAAGGACCAGATAGCCCCACAACTGAACAAAATATCCGGTACGGGCCAGATTACCCTCATAGGGGGAGATGAGCGCGAGATACGCGTAAATGTGGATACCGACAAGCTAAAGGCCTATGGCCTAAGCCTGGCAAATGTGGTACAAACCCTACAGACCGGAAACCTGGACTTCCCCACCGGGGATGTAAAGACCCGGGATAACCAGCTGGTAGTGCGGGTGGCTGGCAAGGAGCCCCAGGTAAGCCGGCTGGGCGACCTGCGTGTGGTAACCCCCCCGGGCTATGCGGGCGAGGTGTATGTGCGAGACCTGGCCGAGGTGGTAGATGGAACCCGCGACTACCAGAACATTAACCGCATCAATGGCCTGAACAGCATAGGGATGCAAATACAGAAGCAGAGTGATGCCAATGCAGTGGAAACGGCCAAAATGCTGCGCCAGGAAATGGCCCGGCTGGAGACCGAGTATGCCCAAATCGGCCTGAAGTTTGACATTGCCCAGGATGGAACCGAGTTTACCATAGAGGCCGCAGATGCCGTGGAGCACGACCTGATGATGGCCATCCTGCTCGTAGCGCTGGTCATGTTCCTCTTTCTGCACAGCATCCGAGACAGCTTTATTGTCATGGTTTCGCTACCCAGCTCCATCATCTCGGTCTTCCTTGTCATGTATGTGCTGGACTTTAGCCTGAACCTGATGACCCTGCTGGCCCTCAGCCTGGTGGTAGGCATCCTGGTGGATGACAGCATTGTGGTGCTGGAGAACATACACCGCCACATGGAGATGGGCAAGACCCGCCGCAGGGCAGCCGTGGATGGCCGAAACGAGATCGGTTTTACGGCCATGAGCATTACCCTGGTAGACGTGGTGGTCTTCTTGCCACTGGCCCTGGTGGGGGGCATGATTGGCAACATTATGCGCGAGTTTTCCATCGTGGTGGTATTCAGTACCCTGATGTCGCTCTTTGTGTCGTTTACCGTAACACCTGTGCTGGCCAGCCGCTTTTCCAAGGCCCCCAACCTGCAAGGGCCGGGCTTGATGAATGCCTTTGGCCGGTGGTTTGAGGCACAGTTTGGCCGGCTGGTCGATCTGTACGACCGCTTCCTGCGCCTCAGCCTGCGCCGAAAGCGCTATGTAGTGCTGGTGGCCTCTGCCCTGTTCTTCCTCAGCTTTTTTATTGCAGGCCGCTATATTGGTTTCGAGTTTATCAAGCAGGCCGACCGGGGCCAGTTCTCCCTGCTGGTAGAGCTGCCCAATGGCACCCCCCTGGCCCGCACCAACCTGCTGAGCCAGCAGGTAGAGCAGGCCCTGCTACGAGATAGCTTGGTAACCAAAGTGATCGCAAAGGTGGGCGCCAGCGACGAGGGCTTCGACTTCCTGCAGGGCACCAGCTACTACGTGGATATGACCGTGCAGCTGGTAGACCAGGATAAGCGAAAAGATAAAACCCTGAAGGTAAGCCAGCGCCTGAAAAATGAGCTGGCGCGGCAGTACCCGGGGGTGGACTTCAAGGTACGCCAGATTGGCATATTCGGCACCGCAGATGAGGATCCGGTGCAGTACATCGTATCCGGTGCCAATCGCGACTCCGTTGCTGCCTTTGCCAACCGATTGGCCGAGATGGTGCGCAAGAGCCGTGGTGCCGTAGACGTGGATATCAGCACGAAGCGCGGCAGCCCCGAGCTGAATGTGGATGTAGACAAGCAGAAGATGTCAGAGCTGGGCATCACCACCGCCGATGTAGGCACGGTGCTGCAAACAGCCCTCACCGGTTTTGATGAAGTGAAGTTTCGTGATAGAGACACGGAATACGACATCCGGGTGATGGTGGATGCCTTCGACCGGCAGAGCGAGGAAGACCTGGGCAACCTAACGGTACTATCTGCCACCGGCGAGGCCGTGAAACTGAAAGATATAGCCCGCATCAGCCGCACCGAGGGTCCAGCCAAGCTGGAGCGCTATGGCCGGATCCCCTCTGTAACGGTCAAGAGCCAGGTAATGGGGGTAACCGAGGGGGATGTGGACACACAGGTGCGGGCCCAGCTGGCCGAAGCTGGCGGCGTGCCCCCCGGCATCAAACTAGATGTGTATGGCAACCTGAAAAATGGGGCCGATGCCGGCAGCAGCATGGGCCTGGCCCTGCTGGTGGGCATCACCTTTATGTACCTGATTATGGTGGCACTGTACAACAGCTATTTCACACCCTTTGTCGTCATGTTCAGCCTGCCACTGGCCCTCATTGGTGCCTTCCTGGCTGTGGGCCTGGCCAAGGATAGCCTGAGTATCTTCACCATGCTGGGCCTCATCATGCTGATGGGCCTGGTGGCCAAAAATGCCATTCTACTGGTAGATTTTGCCAACGCCGGAATTGAAAAAGGTATGAGTGTGCTGGATGCCCTGGTAGAGGCAGGCCGCGAGCGCCTGCGGCCCATCTTTATGACCACCTTTGCCATGGTGTTTGGCATGCTGCCCATAGCCCTGGCGGCCGGGGCCGGGGCCGAATGGAAGCGCGGGCTGGCCTGGGCGCTTATCGGCGGGCTTACCAGCTCCATGTTCCTCACCCTCATTGTAGTGCCCGTGGTGTACAAGATCCTGCATGGCTGGCGCGAGTTCTTCCGCCGAAAGCTGGGCCGAAGTACCCCCCATACGGAGGAAGAAGATGTAGAGCAAGCTGTAGAGGCTGCCCTCCCTTCCTAATCGCGTATTGCGCGTATACCCAATACAATACAAGTGCCCACTTCGGTGGGCTTCTTGTTTTACGTGTGCATAAGGGTGTATGGGGATGGATAGATACCAGCCAGTTTAGCCCGTGCTAGCCGCCCACAGCCCGCCCTAGCCTGGGCCCCAGGGCCAGGTAGAGTAGCAGGGGCAGTAGCATCAGGTAGTAGCCGGTAAGGGCGGCCAGCAGGGCAAAGGGGAGCGGAACAAGCAGAAGCAGCGCCCAGAACAAGCGCGGTGCCCGCATGCCCCGCCACACGGCCAATACCCACAGGGGCCCCACACTACACAGAATAGCTATCCATTTCCAGAACGGCTCGTACAGGGGTAGCCAGAACAGTAGGTAGCTGTGCAGCGTACGCGCCAGGTAGTGGCCCGGGCGTGCCCGTACGTCTGCCCGGGCTAGGGCTAGTAGGGTGTCTTCCTCGGCCAGGGTAGCTGTGCCATAGTATACCTGGTGCAGTGGCTGGCCAGTGGCCTGGGTATACACCCGGTGCTCCAGGTCTGTGGGGCCATATAGTGCGCTCTCCCCTTTCCAATACTGGATGCCTGCGCCGGTGGCCACGGGTATGAAGCGGTGGAACACCCAGGCATTTCTCAGGGTCCAGGGTAGCAGGCAGGCCGTGCACAGCAGCAGTACACACAGGCTGGCCCGCCAGCGGGGCAGCAGGCCCAGGGCCACCAGTGGGGCGGCCACCAGCAGGGTAGCATGGGTGAGGGCTAGCAGCCCACACAGCAGGCCCAGTAGCACCGCCCCCCTCCTCTTCGGCTGTTTGCAGTACACCACCCAGGCCCAGATGAGCAGGCAGAGCAGGGCCGTGGCCAGGGGCACAAAGGTGCTGGCCCGCACAGCCGCCAGCAGCAGGGGGTGCAGGGCAAAGGCCCAGCCCAGCCAGCGGATCTGCCTGCGGGTACTGCCCGCTGTGCGGGCAGCCTGGCACAGTGCCCACAGCCCCAGCACGTGCAGGCCGGTAGTAAGCAGTAGCCACCAGCCATACCAGTGCTGCGCGTCCCAGCTGGCCAGCAGCATAAGCAGGCTGGGCAGGGGTGGCCGGTTGTGCACGGCAGGTCCGGTGGGGGTGTAGGCCCATCGGCCCGCCTCCCAGACGGTGCGAGACAGCTGCAGGTAGCCGTCGGTACCGGCATAGGGCCGGTGTATGCCCGCCAGCGGCACCACCTCCCAGGGGGTGGCAGCCCAGTATAGCAGGCCCAGGGCCAGCCGCAGGGCCAGGGCGGAGAGCAGCAGCGTGCGCATCTGCTAAAGATACAGTTTCGGACCGCAGCTGCTAGCCGCCAGCTCCATTTAGCCGTATGCCCACCAGTGCCAGGTCGTGGCTGGGGCTATGCTCGGCCAGCAGCACATCCAGTCTTTCCTCCAGCTCCACCCGCTGTTTCTGCATGGTGCGGCCGTGCAGGCTAGTTAGCAGCTGCAGGATCAGCTGATGTGTGAGGGCATTTTTGCCGGTGCCAATGTGGCCAAGCGCATCGTTCCATAGGTAGATCCGGTCCACGTCCTCCAGCGGCAGGCTGCGGGTGTTGAATTTTTCGGCCCCACCCCCTATGGGGTGTTTGTCGCCCTGCAGTACAATGTGCTTGCCCCCGCTGAAGAGATGCAGGGGCAGGTTTACTCCACTGAACTGCAGCTCCTCCAGCCCGGGGTCTATTACTACAAAGGCAGCGTTTACCGGGTTGGCTACCAGTTGCTGCTGCCAGATGGGATTGTTCATTACCTCTTCGTTCAGCTTGTGCAGCATCTCGCCACTGCTTAGCAGGGGGGCTCCATTCAGTATGTGGCGCGTCATGTGCGTCAGCATGGCTACCAGGGCGTAGGTAGCGGCTTCATCATTGGGGTACTCTAGCAGGCCCAGTAGCTTGCGGTCTTCCGTTTTGTGCAGCCACATCACCGTCTGGGGCACCACCTGCATGGGCCTATAGTACATGAAGCTGTCCGGAAAAAAGTCCAGCAGGTCTTCTTCGGTAGCAAAGGCACCTTCCTGCATGCGCAGGCTCTGGCGCATGGCGGCCTCCAGGCGGTCTTTCTGGTCAGCCAGGTTCTCTGCCTCCAGTGTTTTTTCGTAGAAGAGCTGCTCGGCCTGCAGCACCTGGTAGCGTAGCTGCTCCAGCTGCTCTCGGGTGTCCAGGCTGCCCTGCATCTCCGTGTTCACGTTCAGGTGCATGCTGGTTTGCACCCCTATTACTTCGCGCTGCAGCTTGTGGTACTGCTTGTAGTGGTACAGGGCCTCATGGTGTTCGTTTATCTTTTCATACAGCTGGCTTAGTGCCTTGTGCGCCTGGTACTCATTTTCCTTGTTGCCTATCTCCCGGGCCAGGCTTAGTGCCTTCTCTCCATACTCCAGGGCATCGGCATAGGCACCTGCGGCATTGTGCACATGGCTCATGTCTACATACAGGCTGCCCATGGCCTGCTTGTCTCCTATCTCCTCTTGTATGTTCAGCGCTTCCCAGAAGTTTAGCAGGGCTTTGCCTTCCTTTCCAGTCTTTTGGTATAGCAGGCCCATGCTCTGCAGCACCGGTGCCAGTGTGGCGGGGTTGTCGTGTTTTCGGGCATTCACCTCTGCTATCTGGAGGTATTTCAGGGCTTTATCTGTGTCGCCACGCTTTTCGGCCACATTGCCCAGGGTGGTGTAGGCTATGGCCAGGCCGTGCAGGTCATTCAGGGCATGAAAGGCTTCTTTGCTCTGCTCGGCATACTCTTCGCAGGGGTCCAGCTGCCCCAGCTTGTAGTACACCGTGGCCAGGTTTATCAGGGTATTGGCTGTTATGGGGTCTATCCGGGTGCTGTTTCGCTGGCGCAGGGCCTCCAGGTTCCAGCGCAGGGCCAGGGTATAGTTCCCCATTTTCTGAAAAGCGGCTGCCAGGTTGCTGGCCGTGTGTATTTTTCCCTCCTCTTCGTCCTGTGCCTTGAAGAGCTCGTAAGCCGCGCTCAGAAATTGTACAGCCTCTCGGAAGTCGCACAGAATAACGTTGCCTGCCCCCAGGATTCGCAGCGCTTGTGCCCGGGCCTTTGGGTCTTCGGCCTGCTCTGCCAGCGCCAGGGCCTGCCGGGCCAGCCTACAGGTCTCCAGCGGGTTTTCATAACGCAGTGCATGTGCCTGGGCAAGTAGCTGATCAATCTCGGGAGAGGACATGTGCAGAGATAGGGGGTTCTGCACAAAAGTAGGGATTTAGCTGCTAGTATGTGGATACACAAAGTGGCCCCAAACGAAGTCTGGGGCCACTTTTTTCTTTCAATCAGATTGGTGCTACCAGCACTTTTTAGGCGCGTACGGCCACTTTTTGCAGAGCCTGCTCAAAGTCGGCCTTCAGGTCCTCTATGTGTTCTATGCCCACAGATACCCGAATCTGGTCTGGCAGTACGCCAGCAGCACGCTGTTCCGCCTCGGCCAGCTGCTGGTGGGTGGTGCTGGCGGGGTGGATGACCAGGGTTTTGGCATCGCCCACATTGGCCAGGTGGCTTGCCAGTTTCACCTCGTTGATAAAGGATACGGCGTGGTCATACCCGCCCTTCAGCCGGAAGCTCAGTACGCCCCCATAGCCACGCTTCAGGTACTTCTGTGCCAGTGCGTGGTAGGGGCTGCTGGGCAGGCCCGGGTAGTTTACGGCCTCCACAGCCGGGTGGCGTGCCAGCCATTCGGCCAGAGCCTGGGCATTCTCCACGTGCCGCTGTACACGCAGGCTCAGCGTTTCCAGCCCCTGCAGCAGCAGGAAGGCGTTGAAGGGGCTGAGGGCCGAACCGTAGTCGCGCAGACCCTCTACCCGTGCGCGGATGATAAAGGCAATGTTGCCAAAGGGGCCATCGGTGCCAAAGGTGTCCCAGAAGTTCAGACCATGGTAGCCGGGGCTAGGCTCGCTGAACACTGGGTATTTGCCGTTGCCCCAGTTGTAGTTTCCCCCGTCTACAATGATGCCCCCCAGGCTGTTGCCATGCCCGCCAATCCACTTGGTGGCGCTGGCCACTACTACGTGGGCTCCATGCTCCAGGGGGCGGAAGAGGTAGCCTGCCGCACCAAAGGTGTTGTCTACCACCAGGGGCAGGTCGTGCTTGCGGGCCACGGCAGCTATGGCCTCAAAGTCCGGAATGTTGAAGCCCGGGTTGCCAATGGTCTCCAGGTAGAGGGCACGGGTGTTTTCGTCTATCAGGGCCTCAAAACTCTCGGCCTTGTCTCCGTCGGCAAACTTCACGGTGATGCCCAGGCGGGGGAATTGTACCTTAAACTGATTGTACGTGCCGCCATACAGGTAGCTGGTGCTTACGATGTTTTGGCCAGCGGTTACCAGGTTGGTGAGTGCCAGGAACTGGGCTGCCTGCCCGCTGCTTACGGCCAGGGCTGCCACGCCCCCCTCCAGGGCGGCTATGCGTTTCTCCAGCACATCGGTGGTGGGGTTCATCAGGCGCGTGTAGATGTTGCCAAACTCCTTCAGGCCAAAAAGGTTGGCCCCGTGGGTATGGTCATCAAACACATAGCTGGTGGTCTGGTAGATAGGCACGGCCCGGCTACGGGTGGGGTCTTCCTGGGGTGCATGCCCGGCATGCAGCTGTAGGGTTTCGAAGTGATGGCTCATTTTATTTTCTTTTTTGTGATTACGCTACAAAACTACGGCACCAGGCTACTGGATGCAAGTGTTTTTTGAAATAAAATTCTATATTTTTATTTTAATCAATTTTTAGTTTTTAATATATCTTATTTACATCTTATTATTAAAATAAAATTTTGATTTACATGTGATTTGCGCCATGGCCTGCAGCATTGGGCCAGGCTGCAGTACAAAACAAGAAGGAGGCACAAGCACTGGGCTCATGCCTCCTTCGGGCGTAGATGAGGTATTGGGGTGGCCTAGGCACCCAGCAGCTCGGGGCTTACCCCCATGCTGCTGAAGCCGCCATCGCTGTACAGGTTCTGCATGGTGATGCGGCGGGTATAGTTGCTAAACAGCATGATGCACAGGTTTGCACAGTCGTCTGCCGTGGCGTTGCCCAGGGGGCTCATCTTCTCGGCAAAGTCCAGCATCTCCTGGAATCCCTTTACGCCACTGCCCGCTGTGGTGGGGGTGGGGCTTTGGCTGATGGTGTTTACCCGTACCTTGGCCTTCTTGCCATAGTAGTAGCCAAAGGTGCGGGCATAGCTCTCCAGCAGGGCCTTGGCCTCGCTCATATCGCTATAGTCTGGGAAGGTGCGCTGAGCAGCCACATAGCTAAGGGCCACTATGCTGCCCCATTCGTTGAATAGATCGCGCTGGTAGGCCAGCTGCATCATCTTGTGGAAGCTGATGGATGAAATGTCATACGTCTTCTGCAGCCAGTCATAGTTCAGGTCGGTGTAGGCCTTGCCCTTTCGCACGTTTACACTCATGCCTATGCTGTGCAGCAGAAAGTCGACTTTGCCAAACTGCTCACTTGCCACATCATATAGCTTGTTCAGGTCCTCCAGGCTGGTGGCATCTGCCCCCACTATCTGGCTGCCTGTCTTTTCGGCCAGCTCATTCAGCTTGCCCATGCGCAGGGCTACAGGTGCATTGGTCAGCAGGATCTGCGCACCCTCGGCATGTGCCTTTTCGGCTACTTTCCAGGCTATGGATTGCTCATCCAATGCGCCGGTGATAATCCCTTTTTTTCCGTCTAGTAATCCCATTTCTTTCAATAGTTAATGATGCACAGGCTAGTTCGCCGCGAATATACAGCATTTTGGCAGCAGCCCGGTAGGGCCTGGGGTATGGCAGCTAGCGTGCTTAGCCCGCGCGGTCGGTGCAGTATGCCCTTGTGTGCAAATGCACCTGTGGCCTACTGTGCAGCCCTGTCGGCCAGGTGGGCCTGCTGCGTGCGGCCCGGGTACTGCTGCAGGGCCAGGGCCAGCACGCGCATGGCCTGCTCCAGCTGGGGGCGCTCCAGCACATAGGCAATGCGCACCTCCTGCTTACCCAGGCCTGGGGTAGCGTAGAAGCCGGTGCCGGGTGCCAGCATCACGGTGCTCTTTTCCTGCTCAAATTCCTCCAGCAGCCACCGGCAGAAAGTGTCTGAGTCGTCAATCGGCAGCCGGGGCATTACGTAGAAGGCGCCGCTCACATGGGGGCAGGTTACACCGGGCATCTGCTGCAGGGCACTGAGCACCGTGTTTCGGCGAGCCACATATTCGCGGCGTACTTCGTCGTAGTAGCTGTCGGGCAGTCGGCATAGGGCCTCGCTGCCCACCTGGCCCAGGGTGGGGGGGCTTAGGCGGGCCTGTGCCATGCGGATGGTGGCATCGTACACGGCTTTATTCCGCGTGATGAGGGCACCGATACGCGCCCCGCAGGCGCTCCAGCGCTTGCTTACGGTGTCTACCACCACTACCTGCTGCTCCAGGCCCGGCAGGCTCAGGGCACTTACAAAGGATTCGCCATCGTAGGCAAACTCCTGGTAGGCTTCGTCGCTGATCAGGAACAAATCGTGCGCCAGCACCAGTGCCCGCAGCTTCTCCAGGTCCTGTGGGTTGTACAGCTTGCCCGTGGGATTGCTGGGGTTGCACAGCAGGATGGCTTTGGTCCGGGGGGTAATCAGTGCCTCAAACTGACGGATATCCGGCAGATCAAAGTTATCCTCCACGCGGGTGGTAATGGGTACCACTTTCACGCCGTTTTCCAGTGCAAAGCCATTGTAGTTGGCATAGAAGGGCTCAGGGATGATGATTTCATCTCCCGGATTGAGGCAGGCTGCCAGGGCGAAGCGGAGTGCCTCGCTGCCCCCGGTGGTTACCAGTATCTCGTCGGCCTGTATGTGTAGCCCGTGGCGCTGCTGGTAGTAGGTGCCCAGTGCCCGCCGATAGCTGATGAGGCCTGCCGAGTGGCTATATTCCAGCACGGGTGTGTCGCAGTAGCTGCGCACAGCATCCCAGAATGGCTGGGGTGTGGGCAGGTCGGGCTGCCCGATGTTCAGGTGATATACGTGCACACCCCGGGCTTTGGCAGCCTCGGCATAGGGCACCAGTTTACGGATCGGCGATGGGGGCATGGCAAGCCCACGTTGAGATATCTGTGGCATAACTTGGCTAGGGTTCTCTATTGATCTGCAAAGATAAAGCCAAACGCTGCCCGGCTAGTCTTTTTTGCCAGATTTCCAGAACTTATGGCAGTATTCCACGTGTCCTCTCTCAGTACAGGTGCTGCTGCCAGTTCGGGTTTTAGTCCCTTCCGTGGCATCGTCCGCTGGCTGCTGCTTGCTCCCGCTACCGCCGGATCTCGGTTTTCTGCCGCTTGTTTTCCATATTCCGGTATTTCATTTTCAGGTACAGCTTGGGGTGCAGGTTTAGGCTCTGGCTTAGCTCGCCGCTTTCGGGCACCAGGCTTACTACCTTTATTTTTTCCTGAACCGGGTTCATGTAGCGTAGTTTCACCTCCGATCCGGGCTTCAGGTTCTTTAGTGTGAGCTGGTGTGGGTTTTTGCCTTTCCCAAAATCCGGATCCAGAATTTCCTTGCCATCCAGCATCACCACCGGGCGGCGAAACTCATAGGTCTCTGCCGGGGCCTCTTGCGCATAGCCCCTGCCAGTGAGCATAGAAACAAACAGCAAGGCAAATAGAAACAGCGATGTCTTCATGGATTTCAGTTTTTAATGTGTGGTAAAGATAAGCAAGAAGTGTACCAAAAGGTAGGTATGCGGCCAGGTGCTACCACGGCTTGTTATCGCACTTTTTGGGGTTGCAGGCAGAAGCCGTACCTTTGCCCAATGAAACCCCTATATGCCGCCCCCGGCCCGGACACGCTGGCCTGCCCCGCCTGCGATACCCGCTTCCTGGGTGCTACAGATTTGCCCCTGTACATCCGGGGTGCGCAGCTGGTGGAGATGCTACAGCTGGGCGACCAGACCATCCGGCTGGACGGCCAGCTGAGGCTGAAGCTAGACCAGCTACTGGCCGCCGGAGACTATGATGTGGAAGACACAGCGGTGCTACAGCTGAGCGGACGGGTGGAGTGCCCTGCCTGTGGCCACCATAGCGACTGGCAGCTACAGCGCCCAGAGGCCGACCTGATGTATAGCCGCTACCATGTGCAGGCCCTGGAGCCGGAGACCGCCCCGGCTACGCAGCAGCAGCTGGAGGTACTACAGCTGATGGCCGTGCGCGACCTGCAGGCACAGCTGCGGAAGGACGAGGCACCCAAGGATCTTTCGAACCAGCCAGACCTGGAAGCCCTGTTTGCCTACCTGGCTCAGTATACCTTGGCCCGGCTGGCCTATGCCCCCGCGCCCCTGGCCGGGGTTCGCTACTACGCGGTATCGCTGGCAGGTCGCCCCGATAGCGATTAGCATTTCGCTCATTTCTTCTATTTTTGTGCCAATCCATGGGTTGTTAGCTCAGCTGGTTCAGAGCACTGCCTTGACAGGGCAGGGGTCAACGGTTCGAATCCGTTACAACCCACCCCGGTTGTAGCCATGCTGCCGCGGGGCAGTGGTACATCTTTTTACTTTTCTTTTGCCTGGTCTCGGCAAGGGTTACACAGAGCCGAGGAAAATGCCCCTAAGTGCACTGATCTAAAATAGATTCGCTTTAGACTGAAAGGTCGCCGCGCACTGTTGTTATGACCATTTACTACTTGCAGTTTGCCTGGGGGCTGGTAGCTATTCCGCTACTGGCATTTATGTTGGGCACATTCGGCCTCAGGCTCGCCGGCCTCCTTACCCAAACAACGCCCGCCGCACCCAACACGCTGCCGGGGCTTTTTTACCGCCTGCTACTGGGCACGGTGCTGGGCGTGCTGCTATACGCCCTGTACAAGAGCGGCTTCAATACAATCCTGAGCGGGCTATTACTTACGTTTGGCCTTGCACTTATTGGCTTTCGTCGGTATGACAAACCTGTAATTGGGCATGGAGAAGGCAAGCCTAAGCCTATTCAGGCAGGCCCTGCAATTTTATTGGGAGGCGTCTACCTCCTGTATATGGGGATTTATTTCCTCTCAAATCTAAACGGACATCCCGATCTGCCATTTATTAGCTCGCAAAGCGACCATGGCTTTTATGCGCAGATAGGCAAGAACCTGTCTGAAGGTTTAGCAGAAAACAGGCTTCCGGTCTACACGTTACTTGAGCCCAGTCAGTACGGAAATGCCATGTATCACTATTTTGATTCGTGGACTTCGGCTGCATTTTCGGATCTTACAGGGCTTCCCGGTCTCGAAACCATACAAACCTATGAACGGGCCTGGTTTCTGTTTATCACCCTGCTTGGGGTTTGCTCGGTTGTACAATGGTATAGCGCACTTTCATACTGGGTTCTTCTCTTTATTTCGCTCTCCATTATTGGCCAAACATCACCTGTATTCTATGATTTTCTTCCTCCAAAGCACCATGCCGGCCTACATGATTATGCCTTGTTTCTGAGACCATCTTATCTCACAAAAGTATCTTATTTAGCTGCATTCTTTTCTTTGATTCTCTTGCTATGGAAGAGGAAGATGAGGGTTCTATCTGTGTGCATCAGTACAGGGCTTGTTTTTATATCTGGCGCCTTAGTTGTCTGGACTTTTTCTTGTTTCTATCTCACTTCATTTCTGCTATTTAAGAAAAATTTTACGAATAAAGGAAAACCATGGGACAAGTTATTTTATGTAACTTTTTCGGTCATTTCTGTGTCTTTATTCTACTATATTTTCTATAATATTACAACTATTCAAGGTGGTAGTCATAAAAGCATAGAAAGTTTAGATTTTTATATTACTATAAAATCTATCGCGACCTTTGAGTTTTTGAGAAGAGAAATTATTTATCTGGGCTTTCTGTTTTTTTCTACACTTCCATGGGTTATTTTGGTTCTTTTATTTGCCCTTCAGAACAAAACTAGATTTAGGGATCTATTCCCGATTACAATTAAGATTGGGTTGATACTTTTTGTTATTCTGTTTCTATTGGGTAGTGTAAGCTCCTTTCTCGTTAAGGGAATTTTGTTTGGAGATTCCGATCAACTAACGAGATTTAGTTTCCTTTCGCTTTATTTGATTCTTCTAGTATTGATTGCTGTTCATTTTCATAGATTTTCGATTCCATTAAGATTTTTATGCTACGTCGTTGTTATATTAGATCTGTATCATTCGTTGGTTTCGCTCAATACACATAGATCGATAAGTTCAATGCCGCCCGATAGTACATTCTCAGATTCTTTTTTTGAGGAGGTAGCACTACAAGACCATAAGAGCAAAGTAGGCGGCTACATTCAGGATACTTCATCCAATAGGTATATAGACATTTTTACCACCTCCTATTATACGGACTTTATTTTTGAATTGACTGTTCTCCCAAATTATTATGGTTTTGTAAGTCTTTTTGATGATGAGATAAACTGGGATTCCACAGATGCCGGGCAGAATGCCACTCGAAACATACTGTTCTACCTGAACTACAAGCAGCGCCCGGAGAACAAAGGGCTTACCAGAGATCAGGTTCGCTTCAAGCTAGTTCAAGAGTATAAACTGGATTGGGTGGTAACAGACCCGGGCATGGCTTTGCCATCTTACCTGAAACCCCATCGAAGAAGTAAAGTGTGCGATCCTAAAACCGGATTTTGTATACATTACTTGAACCTGAAGTCGCTACTTGCGGCCCCCTTACCTGCCGATACCACGATTCGCGATGCTACAAGTAACCCTGAGCCCATGCCCCGAACCCCAGCAGGAGCTGCTGATAGCCGAGCTGGATGACCTGGCCTACGACAGCTACTGGCAGCAGCCCCACCAGATGGTGGCTTATATAGCCGAGACAGACTTTGACGAAGCAGCCCTGCAGGCGGTGCTGGCCCATTACCCCGGCGTGCAGTATTGTAGGGAGGAGATGCCCGAGCAGAACTGGAACCAGGCGTGGGAGCAGCACTATGAACCCATTGCCATACCCGGGGTGTGCTACATCCATGCGCGCTTTCATCCCCCGGCCCAGGGCTATCCCACCGTGCTGTGCATCCAGCCCCAGATGAGCTTTGGCACTGGCCACCATGCCACCACCCGCCTGGTGATACAGGCCCTGGCCCGGCAGCAGCAGCCCTATGGCCGCGTGCTAGACATGGGCTGCGGCACGGGCATACTGGGCATATACGCCCTGGCCAATGGCGCCGAGCGCTGCGATTTCTACGACATAGACCCCCAGTGTGTAGAAAACACCCGCGATAACCTGGCACTGAATGGCCAGCAGGCCCACTGTGTGCAGGTGGGCGAGCCTGCGGCCATACCGGACGGCACATTCTATCATACCATCCTCGCCAATATTAACCGAAACATTCTGCTACAGCATGCCCCGGCCTATGCACAGTTGCTACAGCCCGGCGGAAGTTTATATCTTAGTGGATTCTACACCTATGATGTGCCCCTACTTTCCCGGCACGTTCAGGCCTTGGGCCTGGCGCTGGCGGATCAGTGGGCTGAGGGGGAGTGGGCGTGTCTGCGGTTTGATAAGGGTTGACAAGAGAAACGAACACAAGCACCAGCTCCTCTCTCCATGCGCTATTCAATTGTATTTCTACTGTGCTGGCTGCCGGGCCTGGTGATGGCGCAGCTGACAGGTAAGGCCGACACCTTTGGCCAAGAGCTGGCCACTGAGGTGGTAAAACTGCGAAGCGACGGACACAACCAGTGGTTGGGCCATTACCTGGCCTTCTACGAGAGCGACACGCTGAGCGACAGCGAACGCACCCTGATAGCCAAGACCCTGGGCCTGCTACTCCGGGAGCCGGGCTACAAGCTGGTGCCACATGGCCTGCTGCTGCTGGACATGACCCACTTGCTGAAGGATAGTGTGCTTTCCATCCGCCTACCGCTGGATAACTACCTCAAGGTCATTTATGTGGCCCGTGGCGGGCTGGCGGCAGAGGGGCAGTTTCAGCGCTATAACGACCGCCTGGCCCAGGTACTAGGCCAGGGCCTGCTGTACGATACGCAAAAATCTCGCTGGACCGTGGAGGCAGACTCTGCCAGGCTGGTAGCACAGAAGCAGTACGACGCCAAGCGCAAGATAGAGGTTATAGAGCCGCTCCTCCGGCTGGATCGTGCTTTTCTCCACTACGAGGATGCCTATACCCGCGGCACCCTGGCCGAAACAAATGCGCTGTACCACCCCCTGCGCTGGCTGTGGGAGGGGCAGGGAGGCACCTATGCCTGGACGCGTGCCGGCCTGGACGGCGGGGCCGTATACTGTAGCCTGAAGAGCTATCGGATAAACTGTGCCGAGACCGCCTGGACGGCAGACTCGGTAACACTGACCTATGCGGGTGGGCCGGCTGCTAAGCTGGCCGGTAGGCTGGTCGAGGATTTTGCCCAAGGTGGGGACCCGGAAAGGCTACAGTACCCCCAGTTCTACAGCCAGGGCGAACGCGTAGAGATTCCCAATATCCTGCCAGGGGTAGACTATGTGGGCGGTTTTGCGCTGAAGGGGAAACATCGATATGGCAGCAGCGATGACCGGCATGCGGCTGAGCTGCGGATCAAGCGCGCCGACACCCTGGTGCTGCGCGCCCAGCTAAGAGAGGTAAGCCTGGAGGATCCACAGATCAACCAGAAGTTTGTACGCGCATCACTCCTGCTACCCGGCGGAGACTCGCTGTATCACCCCATGATCGACCTGTTTTTCGATACCGGAACCCGCCAGCTACGCCTCCTCATAGACCGCGACTCGCCGGCCAGCTGGCAGCCCATCTACAGCAGCCACCACCGCATGGAGTTCTACATAGATGAGGTGAGCTGGAACCTGGCCAATGATACCCTGCACTTTGGGTCGGCCATTGCACAGGAGTGGAAGAAATTTGCCCTCCAGAGCCAGGACTGGTTCGATGCGCAGACCTACATGAAGCTAAACGGAACTCAGTACTTCAATCCCATCGGGATGATTTACAAAGTGTATCTGGAGGACCTAAAGCGCCAGCGCGAAGCAAAGAGAGCCAGCCAAGTGCGCCAGAAGCAGATACAGCAGCGCCAGGCCGAGGCCGAAGACCAACTGAGTGGCTTTGAGTGGAATGACAGAAGCAACGAAAACACGCAGGAAAACCCGGGCAGCCTGGATTTTGCCGACTTTGGGTCGGAATGGAATGTGGGCAGCCAGGAAGACGAGGAGATAGCGGAGGAATATGAGCAAGAAGCGCAAGAGGAGCAGGACGAAAGCTATGGGTCGGTAGAGGTTTTGCCCGCCAAGTCGAATCCCACAGAAGTTAAGCAGGCTCCCGATGCCAAGACGCAGACCCTGGAGGTACGGCCCCACTACGACTATAGCGTGGATGAAGTCCTGCGGCGCTTTGGCCACGAGAAGAGCAAGGCGAGTTTTCTGGAGCAGCTGCGCATCCTGTCGGGTGCCGGTTTTGTGGACTTCAACCGACAGACCGAGATTATCACCATACGCCCCAAGCTGATCCGCTGGGGTGCCAGCATAAACCACTGGCGAGACTATGATAAGCTGGTGCTACAGACCTATGTGGAGGGTGGAGACAATGCCTACCTGCTGTACCCTAGCAAAGAGATAAACATGCGTGGGGTAGAGCTCTTTTACCTAAACGATAGCGTGCTCGTATCGGCCTACCCGGAGAGCTATAAAGTGAGCGTGTATGAAAACCGAACACTGGACTGGGCTGGTGGGGTAAAAGCTGGGAAGGCAAACCTGGAGGCTAAGGGGCATTCGGCTTTTCGATACTCCTATGCCGATAACAAGATTGACTGCGACTCTATAGACTACATACGTTTTGTACCCGAGCGAGACAAATTCTACCAGCCAGACCAGCTAAGTAGCCGCGTACTGCGTGCGCTGAAGCGCCTGCGCATAGAGGACATTACCGGCGCCATCTACATTACCCAGCCCAACAATAAGAGTGCTTACAAGCCGCATGGTATGTACCCGGTGTTCGATAGCCATACCGAAGCCTTTGTGTACTGGGACGAGGAGGACGTACAGGCCCGGCAGTATAGCCGAGACAAGCTACATTTTATCCTCGATCCCTTTGTGATAGACAGCCTGGAAACTTGCGACCTCCGAGGGCTGGAGTTTCTGGGCGAGTTTGAATGTGCCGAGATATTTGAGCCTTTTCGAGATACGCTAAAGCCCGTGGCAGACGACACCTATGGCGTGCACCAGCTAACGCCGCCAGCGGGCTGGCAGGCCTACCAGGGCAAGGGACGGTTTTATAACGAGCTGACCATGGACAGCTATGGCCTGTGGGGAAATGGGAAGATAGAATACCTGGCCTGCCAAGCCGAGAGCGATACCTTCACGTTCCACTTTGATAGCGTAATGGCCAAGACGAGAAACCTGCGGCTACAGGACGGAGCCCACGGAGGGGCTAGCTATCCGGATATCTCTGTGGCGCACTGCAAGTATACCTGGTACCCCAAGGCAGAAAGACTGGTGCTGGAGAGTGCGTACAAGGAACCGTTTGTTTTTTACAACGGAACCGCGGAGTTTCTGGGAAGAATTGTGATAACGCCCCGGGGTGCCTATGGCGACGGGGTGCTGACCATGGGAGATATGCAGCTGGAGAGTGATTCGATCGACATGAGCGATAGCAAGCTGACGGCTGCTGCTGGTACCCTGCGTGTGGCCGACCCAAAGCTGCCCACACGCCTGTACTTCCAGGCTGAGAATTCGGTTCTCGAATATGATGTAAAGGAGGGACAAGCCAACTTCTATAGCCGCGAGCCAGGCGTGGCAAACAATAGCTTCCCAGGCCTGCAGTACCGCACCTCGCTGGGCAAGGGCCACTACAATCATAAAACTGCCGAGATCAGCCTGGCAAGCAACACTACCAATCCCCAGCTGAATTTCTTTGAGAGTACGAATCCGGCCATGCGGGGCCTCCGTTTTGAGGGCCAGGTTGCCCTATTTGATACCCTGAACCAGCGACTGGAAATCAAGGAGGCAGATAGCATACACGTGGCCGATGCCATCCTCTACCCGGATAGTGCACAGGTAACCATCCTGCCTAGTGGTAAGATGAATACCCTGAATAATGCACGCATTGTCTTTGATGACAGCACCCGCTACCACCAGTTGTATAGCGCCGTAGCCGATATCCAGGATGCCTACAACTATAAGGCCAAGGCCAGGTACCTGTATGCCAATGTATTGGGCCAGCCACAGGAGATCTACTTCAATACCATCAAGGTGCTAGGAGATAGCCTGAGCGTGGGCTATGGCGAAATACTGGAGGCAGACAAGTTTTACTTATCCGAAAAAATACTCTTCCGCAACACCGCCACCATAACGGCCAATCAGCGCTTCCTGGCTTTTGAGGGAGAGGTGAAAGTAGAGTTTGATAACCCCACCTTTGATGAATGGATCGCCTTCAAGGATGGATTTGTAAACCCGGATACGGTAATTGTGAAGATAGATGCCCAGAAACTACGCGGAAAGTCGGTAGGGATGAGCTACTATGCCTCGCTGCGCAACCGGTACTTCTACCAGCTATTCCTGGAGCAGAAGAGCGCCAGCCAGGCCAAGGATCGAGATATATTGACAGCCTATGGCGCCCTAACCTATGACAAGAGCGTAGGAAAGTTTCGGATAGGCCCTACGGATAAGCTACTAGGCAAGAGCTTTTTGGGCAATGTGATGGAGACCGACGACAGACTGGAGGTGAAGACCGCCCGGGGCCTGATGGCCTGGCCCGTGCCGGATAACCCACTGGCCAACACCCTGAAGATGCGCGTAGCGGGCGCAATGACCCAGCATGGCGACCCCGAAAAGATGGATGGGCAGGTAAGCATTACCCTGGACTTTCCCAAGGACCTGCGAAGCGCCTTCTACAAATATGGCAGTCGTATGGTGCGAGATGGCTTCAACCAGTTTCCTGCAGACCTGTCTGCACGGCACACCCAGGAGTACCTGTCGGAGCTGATGGTAGCAGGCAAGGAAACCGAGAAGCCCGATGAGCTACCTAGCCAGGTATGGCTGGAACAAGCCCCAAAGCTGGACGACCTCGCACAGCTGAAGCTAGGCCAGTATATGGAAAACGACCTGGTGATAAGCGGGCTGAAGCTGCGCTACTGCCCGGCTGCCAATGCCTTCTACACCGCAGAAGATGCCAACCTGCTGGCAATGGCTGGCGAAACGCTGAACAAGCAGGTATCTGCTCGAGCAGCATACGTGTTTGGTCGCCCCGACGCGCGTGGAAACCAACGGGCCGATACCCTTTTCCTCTACATTGGCTGGGCTAACGATTTTGAGTACCTATACCTGGAGGTAACCGAGGGCTACATAAAGGCGGTAAGCAGCCACATAGGCACCACCCAGGTGCTGGAGGAGCAGCTGCTGAAGATGCAGAAAAAACCCGACGACTATCCCTACCAGCTGGTGATAGGCAAGGAAGATGATAAGACCCTGTTTTTCAACCGCTTTAGCCTAAAGTATTCTCCCTCGGCCTGCGAGCGCAGCTCGGCCTACGAACAAGGGGCCGAAGACGAGAGCCCTGAAACCCAGCCCGATGAAACCCCGGATGCAGACAGCCCAGCCCGATGAGGGCGAACATGTAGGGACCGACACCGCCGGAAGAGCCCCAATGAGCTGATAAACTCGATTCCAGAATTCGATTTCTGTACGTGCGTATGCTTTCGTCCAGATCTTACTCCCTCTAACCAACGGCAAGTGGGAGCGCCAGCTCGGATGCGATTGGCTGCTTTGTATGTCATCTGCATGGGCCGAAACATGAGGCACTGTTTCGCGGCATTAAGCCCCTGTTCTGGAGAATGCTTCCAGCTAGAGAGGCCTCTAACAACATAAATCACCATTCTTGCGCATACTTTTGCCTATCTTGCCTCAGTCTGAAGCTGCCTGTCGATGAAGATAAAAGTACCCATGCACCGGTAAGCGGAGCCAGCGGTACTGGCCGCCTGTCACCTGGCTCTGGTATACCTGGTGGATACTTGGTTGGGCACATGCCCGGGGTGTAGGCGCTTTTTCACTCGGAATGGATCTCGTCAGATTTTTGCGTAGGATACGGGATCTTTGTTTCTTTCAGTTCTTCTAACCATTCATTCCCTATGGCCATCTACTATCTGCAATTTCTTTGGGGCCTTATCGCAATCCCAGTCCTAGCCTATACCGTAGGTACCCTTACGCTGAAGGGACTTCGCTTTCTAACAAAAACTCA
>JAJTIE010000027.1 GCA_021300195.1 Bacteroidota bacterium
AATCTGCAAAAGACTCGAGGCCTGGGTGGCTGTTAGCTCCAGGGCGAATGCCTGCAGAATCTTTTTCTGCCTATATCTGCTTAAATTGCTGTTATCCATTGACTTACAAGGTGATTTCTTGTACTTTGATAGTCAAGCCCCTATTTTTTTTATATCTTAGTAGGCAAGCACTAATTTTGAAAAAAACCGATTAGAATTGATGGTATTTGGTACTCAAGTGAAGGGAAATTTTTTGGCAATAATAATTATGATTTTGGAGATATTTACATAAAGAAAGGAATACTAGATTTTAAAGGAGAAATGATAAAAAAGTACACCATGAGAATTGAAAAAATATTAGTAGTATACAGACGGGGATGGGATATAAATCAATGAATTTTTTGGTATATAATTGCGATTGTATTTTTGTTACCTTCAGTTTGATTTGTTTTTATGAACGATATCCACTCGGCTTTTTTATCTTTATATGCCTATTTTAAATTGGAATGGCGATAAATGGCTATGTTGGTTATATAGATGCTCAGGGCCCTTGGATAAAAATAACTGGTACGCGTAAAAGTGGGATGAAAGTTGATATATTTATCAGAGAAAATGGCTATCATGGAGCTTTTGGCAGAACAATAAAAATATACAAAAGGCTTGAGTCCTACATCAAATTATACGTAGAATACCAAAAAAATTAGAAACCATTCAGGCAGAATTAACACAATAAATGAGATTACATTCGTAAATATAACAAATAAATATGATGAGAATTAAAGATATTTTGTATGCAAGGGATGGAGGATTTTTTAGAAATAATACTTATTACAGGGGCGATATTCACATAGAAGGAGGAATGCTGGAGTTTAACGGGAAATCCACAAATAAATATCCTATAAAAATGGAAGAAGTACTAATAGTAAGTAAGCAAGGAGGGGCTACATGTAAGTGGAAGATTTTTTATATTTCTGGATTTATTTTTCTTATTTTTCTTGTTTTAATGAATACATTTAGTTTTTTTGATTCGGGCTACATTTCTATTTTTTTTAGTTCAATTGTGTCCATTTTTGGATATAGAGGGTATAAAAATGCCCTAGGCCCTTGGATAAAAATAACGGGTACGCGCAAAAGTGGACTGAAGGTTGATGTCTTCATTAGACGAGATGGAGTCCTTGGAGCCTTTGGCGAAACCCAGAGAATATTCGAGCGATTAGAAATCTATATGCATGTCTATAGATCTCAGCAGCTGAAGCTAGTTCAGCATGAAGCAAAAAATCGTGCTAAGTTGGGCATATCAGGAACACAGGCGGATAAATCGGTTCTAAACACGGAATCGGGCTCAAACGAGGAAGGTCTTATGGAAATTTGCTTTGATAAATCTGTCTGCAAGAGAATTATAGAATTAACTGTCAATGAGATCAATCAGGAGAGGACGTTTCCAGAGGTAATATTTAGTAATACTTCTCATAATAGATTTTTACTTATTTCGACTTCTTCGGCTGTTTTTACACAAGATCAAGTTGTAATGTTTGTTGACTTTATGCGAGAAATTGGCCGAAATGTTTTTTATCTTATTCCCTATGAATGTGTAATGGATGGAGAAAAATTTTCAGGTCAATATTATCAAGAGGCAAAGGACTATGAGCATTTTAAAGGAATATGGAGGGCCAAAATAAGTGATTCATGGTCCCATATTGAGGATGTATGGTTCGATGAAGGAATATATATTGATGATTATTTTTTGTACATTGAGGATACAGACATTGTATTGTATAGTTCTTATCTTCGTCAGGTTGTTGTTTTTAATATTCCTCCTCATTTATGCTCTCTTTTTTATTCAATATTTCAGACTGAGATAGCTACAAAGATACAGGATTTGGAGGATCAGGATGTTACTGATGGTTTTCCAAAGAAGGGTGAGATAGAAATGGTTTTCACTAACTATCCCGGCACTTGTAAGTAAGTAGGCGGATGTGTAATTAGCCTTAATTTGTGCAGCTGGTTTTAATATCTGTCATCGAGTGTTATTCCTGCTCACTTTCGTTGCCTTCCAGCAGCTTCTCTGTGAATCTCTTGTTGGTTTTGACTCCCTTGTCCCTTACCTTTTCGGCGGTGCGTATGGCGTTGCCGCTGCCCACGCTCAGCTTGTTCATAGCGCCGACATAGGAGTCTTTTGCGCGGTCTAGCTGCTCGCCTATTTTTATCATGTCTTCGGTAAATCCTACAAGTTTGTCGTACAGGCTGCCGGCCAGGCGGGCTATCTCCTCCACATTTTGCTGCTGCCTTTCCTGCCGCCAGATGGAGGCTACGGTGGTGAGGGTGGCCAGCAGGGTGGTGGTGGTTACCAGCACCACTTTTTTGCTCAGGGCGTACTCAAACAGGCCGGTGTCGCTGCTCACCGCCAGGTTGAAGGCTGGCTCCAGGGGGATGAACATGAGCACAAAGTCGGGGCTATGCGCCAGGCCCTCCAGCATGCTGTAGTCCTTCTCGGCCAGCAGTTTTATGTGGGTGCGGATGCTCTCGGTGTGCGCCCTCAGGTGGCGCGCCTGCTCGGCGGCCTCCTCCGCGTTGTAGTACTGCTCATAGGCCACCAGGCTCACCTTGCTGTCTATTATCAGGCCCTTACGGCCAGGCAGCTTCACCACTACGTCGGGCCGGAAGCTGCGGCCCTCGGCATCCTTATACACCTCTTCGCGTAGGTAGAACTGATCTTTGAGCATGCCGCTGCGCTCCAGCACCATTTCCAGGATGTTTTCGCCCCAGTTTCCCTGCATCTTTTTGTCGCCCTTCAGGGCCTGTGCCAGCTGCCGGGCCTCCTGCCCCACCTGCTGGTTTAGCTCGGTCAGGTGCTTTATGCGTTCGGCTAGCTGGCTGTGGTAGGCCACTTGCTCTTTCTGGCTGGCCTCTACCCGGCTGCCAAACTCCTGCAGGCGCTGCTGCAGTGGCTTCAGGGTGTGGTCCAGCTGCTCCTGGCTCATTAGCCGGAACTGCTGGCTGTTCTCCTTCAGTACCTTCTGGCTCAGCGCCTCAAACTGCTCGATCTGGTTTGCCCATAGGGTTCGAAAGTCCTCTTTCTGGGTTTGCAGGCGCTCTTCCAGTGCCTGGATGTGTGCCATGCGCTGGCTTAGCTGGCTGTTCAGTGCCACCTCCAGTTCGCTTTTGGCCTGCTGCAGGGCACCTAGCTGGGCCTCGCGCTGCTGCAGCTGCTGGGTGTGGGTGGCTAGCTGGCTGTGCAGGTACTGTAGCTCGGTTTCCAGGCTGGCTATGCGGCTCGTATAGCCAGTGGTGTCTGCTACCTGGGCCTTGCTTTTGGCTACCAGGTAGCCGATGGCTGCCCCGGCAGCCAGTCCGATAAAGAGAAAGACGAAATCCATGTGCCAAAGATACGGGCAACACACTGCCAAAACGTGTCGTAGCTATAGCCCGGAGTGGACCATATTGCGCACTTTGGGTATTTTTGGTGCGATGAAATGCTGCATAGGTAGGCCCGGGCCAGGTTCTCCGGGGTTTCGCTGGTTTTTGGGTGGGCTGCTTGTGGGCTGCTTGTGGGTGTGCAGGCTGCCGGCGCAGCCCCGCAGCCTGCAGCAGGTGGCTGCGCTGTATGAGGCGGGTGCCTATGCCGAGGCGGAGATACGCCTGCACAGGCAGCTGCCCAGGCTGAAGGAGGAAGACATACCCTGGGCGCAGCTGTACCAGGCACGCTTGGCCCATGCCCAGGGGTATGCAGACAGTTCCCGTGCACAGTGGGGAGCCCTGGCAGCGCGCTGCACCACGGCTACCGAGCCGTGCATACGCGCCTGGCACGAGGCGGGCGTGAGCTGGCAGGAGGTGCAGCCCGGCCGTGCCTATGGCTACCTGCGCGTGGCCGACTCGCTGCTGGCCTGCAATGCCGAGATGCCGCTGATGCTGCGGGCCAGGCAGGCCCAGCAGTATGCCCATGCCTGCTACCGCGTAGGTAGGCCACGGATGGCCCTGGCGCAGGCACAGTCTGCGCTAGACCTCTACACCAGTATAGGGCTACCCCTGTGGGAGCGAGATGCCCTATATGCGCTGCTGGTGCAGATACAGGCAGACCAAGGCCAGTATGAGCAGGCAGCCGAGGTGTTTCGGCGTAGGGTGCAGGCGCTGCAGGCCGCCTACCCAGCCGATAGCCTGACGGCACAGCCAGGCTATGCTACCGCCTTCATCCAGTGGGCCGAGGTAGAACTACAGTATGCGCACCCGCAGCTGGCCTTCCAGGCGCTGCAGCACGCCCTGGCTGTATATGTTGAGCACCCGCAGCTAGATCGGGCGGTGTATGTGGCCATCCTGCAGCGGCTATCCACCGTGGCACTGGTAATCCGGCAGGTAGATCTGGCCCGCACCTATGCCGAGCAGGCCCTGGAGGGGGTGCGCCAGCACGGGCTACAGCTGGCCGGGCGAATGGTGCCCCTGTATGAGGGCTTGGCCCTGGCCTGCGAGGCACAGGGCGATACAGCGGCTGCCCGCATCTATACCCTGGAGGCTGCCAGGGAGGCACAGCTACATCTACAGGGCCAGGCCCTGGCCGAAAAAATACTGCCCCTGGGCCGCTGGCTGTGGCAGCGCCAGCAGCTGGCCGATGCTGATGCGCTGCTGCAGGCCGCCCTCCCCCCCCTGGCGCGGGCACTGGGGCGGCACCCGCAGCTGGCCGAGCTGTACCTGCTGCAGGCGGATGTGGCGCAGGCACTGGGGCAGCTGCCACCCGCACTAGCTGCCCTGCAGCTGGGCCTGGCCGCTTGCCATGCCCGCTTTTCTCCGCCAGTGCCTGGCAGCCTGGCTGCGCGGTGCTACCCAAACCCCGATGCCGCAGGCAGCCTGGACCCCCTGGTACAGCTACAGCTGCTGGAACGAAAGGCCCGCCTACTGGCGCAGCCCGGCTACCCGGCCACCGAGGCCCTGCAGGCAGTACAGGCGGCTGGGGAGCTGGTGCGGCTGGAGCGCCTGCGCATGGACGAAGTGGGGCAGCAGCGCCTGCTGGCGCACTGGCAGCAGGTACTACAGGCGGGGGTAGCGGCGGCGCTACCACTGGATCGGCCCGGCCAGGTGGGCACCTACATCTGGCAGTGGCAGCAGGCGGCCCAGCAGCTGCAGCTGCTGGATACGGCCTGGGCTGCCTCCTTGGGTTTGGCCGACTTTGCCCGCGAAGAGGAGGCCCGCCTGCGCACGGGCTACCGGGCAGCCAGAGCGGGCTACATACGCACACAGGATAGCGACCCAGCCCGGGCCCGCCAGCTACACCAGGCCTGGCAGCTGGCAGGGGCTGCGCTAGACAGCCTGGAGCATGCATTTTATATCGATTTTCCCGACTACGCCGCGCTGAAGGCGCTACAGCCCAGGCCCGGGCCTGCCGTGGGCGAGCTGTGGCTGAGCTATGTGCAGGCCGAGGGTGCAATCCTGTGCCATGCCCAGCTGGGCACCCGGCAGCATGCCTGGCAGGTACCCGCCACCCCCGAGCTTCGCCGCGCGATGGATGCCTGCCGCCAGCAGCTGCAGGCATCCGATCAGGCACTGTCTTACTCGGCCTACGTGCCTTTTGCCCATCAGCTATGCCAGTGGCTGGTGGCCCCGGGCCTGGTGGGTACAGCGGGTGAGGTGCTGCTCATCCGGCTACAGGTGGGGGGGCAACTAGGCACCCTGCCCTTCAGCGCACTGGTGCTGGAGCCGGATCCCCGCCAGCGCTGGTCTCACACGGCTTTTCTGGGCCAGCGCTGGCCCCTCTGCACCCAGGCGTACCACCTGGCTCCGGGCCTGCGGAAGCCGCTGCGCGAGGGCCCCGCCCAGCTGGCCCTGCTGGATAGCGGCCTGGATGCACGGGCACTGACAATACCGGGCGTGGAGCTAAGGCAGCAGCACCTGGGCACCCTGGCCGAACTGACGGAGCTGGCAGGCCGCCTGCCCCGGTATGTATGGCTGCCGCTGGTGCTGTCAGACTCGGCCCGTAGCCACCTGGGCTACCAGCCCACCCGGCAGGTAGGCCTGTACTGGCAGAACCGGCTACAGCTGGGGGCTAGCCTGCTAGGCGGCCTTACACTGGCCGGTGCCACACTGCCTGCCGCCCAGCTGCTAGCCCTGGGCCGCGCAGGCGCGCAGGCCCAGCTGGCCAGTAGGGCCGGCACATCCGGGTCTGCCGCAGCCGCACTCTTTGCCCGCGTGGTGCAGCTGCACCACGCGGGGCTGCCTATGCCTCAGGCGTTTCATCAGGCCCAGCAGTTCTTCTTCCGCCAGCAGCCGCAGCCCACCCGCTGGGCGCACACTTGGTTGTTTATGGCCTACTGAACGCCTTATCCCAGGCTGAAACGCACCTTCTGCCGGGCAGGGCCATGCCCGGCTTGTGCCCACCTTTTTATTTAGCAGCTGGGGTTTCTTGTTTGGTTTGGAGTGCTTATATCGTCCCATAGTCTATTACCTTTTAACCAATAAAAAGAAAGTTCTAACCTTAAATGCAGCGATTTTCACCTTTTTCCAGACTTCTTGCTCTTTTTCTCTTTTTCTTGTTTGTCTTGTTTACTCGCAGCGTATCGGCCCAGGTGCAGGTTACTACCTTTGCGGGTAGTCCTGCTGGCCTGTCTGGTTCGGACGATGGGGTAGGTCTTGATGCCTCCTTCGAGGCACCACAGGGCCTTACTTTTGGCCCCAATGGGATGCTATTTGTTACCGAGCAGGGCAACCACACCATCCGTCGCATAGCGCCCGATGGAACCGTAACTACCGTGGCAGGCACGGCGGGCCTCACAGGCAGCGATTTGGGTATTGGGGCTGATGCCCGGTTTAATATTCCTGTGGGTATTGTATACCGGCAGGCAGATAACGTGCTATACGTAGCCGATGCAGGCAATAGCCGGATACGAGACGTATTTATTTCAACCAATGGTCAGTCTTTTACTGCAGATACTCGGACCGGGCAAGCCGGTACTGGTTATACGAATGGGGCTGTGGATGTAGCCCGTTTTCGCAATCCCATTGGCTTGGCCCTATCGCCCAATGGGAATACTTTGTACATCTCAGACTGGAATAACCACGTAATCCGTAGCCTGACGCTCCCGGCGACTCCTACCAATGGGCAGGTAGCCTTGCATGCAGGTCAGGCTCCAATCGGTATTAATCCCGCCGGAGGTTTTGCAAATGGTCCTGTAAATTTTGCCCGGTTTAACAACCCAGTAGGGCTGGCAGTAGACGCGCAGGGCAACCTGTACGTGGCCGATGAGGGCAATCACTGTATTCGGCGCATTGCTCCTTCTCCCATCCCAGGCCAGCCAGCGCAGGTAACCACCTATGCAGGCCTGGGCACGGTAGCTGGCACGGCCAATGGCAACGCCACTACCCAGGCGCGTTTCAATACCCCCACGGGTCTGGCCTTCGATGCAGATGGCAACCTGTATGTGGCCGACCAGGGCAACCATGCCATCCGCCGCATAGACCGTAACACCCTACAGGTAACCACGGTAGCCGGCCTGACCGGTACATCCGGACTGGCAGAGGGCACCGGTGCCGTGGCACGCTTTAATCAGCCTTCCGACCTTAGGTTTGATGCCTGCGGAAACCTGTATGTGAGCGACCGGGGAAATAATCGTATCTCTAAGATCAGCTTTTTTCCCCAGATTCAGCTGTCAGTAAATGGTGGAACAGCCAGTGGCTTTGTGTGTGGCACGGGTACGGTACCCGTATCCTTTACGGCCACCGACCCGGGTAACGGCTACGAGGTGCAGTGGAGTGTGGATGGCACCAACTGGGGCAACGCAGGCCTTACCAGCCCCACCTATCAGCTAGAAGCCAGCCTTGAGGGCACCGAAAAGGTCGTCTATGCACGCGTAAGAAATACCGCCACCGGCTGTGCGGGTGATGCGGTTTTTACCTTCACTACCGTCGTTACCCCACCCGCCGCCCCCGTTTTTCCCAGCACCACGGTTTGTGCCGCTTCGGGTAGCACGGTGAGCTTTGCAGGCAACCTGGGAGGCGCCGCTAGAACCCTGCAGGTGAGCGAGACCAACACCCCCACATCGGTGTGGAATGACGTGACAGATATGGACCCCATTACTGGTAATCCGGTCTTTAGTGTTATCCTTACAGTAGCCACGGCTACACGCTACGCCCGCGTGCTAGAACTTGCAACTGGCTGTACCAGCAGTGTGGTGACTTTGACAGCCAACGCCGCCCCCGCCGCGCCCACCTTTGCTGCGGGCGGTACCAGTGTGAGCATCTGCGGTACAGGGGATGTTTCGTTTATCGCTAGCAACCCCGGCGCAGGCTATGAGGTGCAGTGGAGCACCGACAATACCACCTTTGGTGACGCAGGTACGACTAGCCCCGCCTACGCCGTAGCCGCCGTAGCTAGCATTACCCGCTACGCCCGCGTGCGCAATACCACCACGGGCTGTGTGAGCAGTAGCGTAACGCTTACCGGCACGGCCAACGCCCAGCCCGCCGCGCCCACCTTTGCCAGTACCACGGTAAGCCGCACTGGCAGCGGCGACATCAGCTTCACCAGCGGCAGCCTGGGTACTAACGAAGAAGTGCAGTGGAGCGAGAACGGCACCAGCGGCTGGGCCGCCAACGGCACCAGCCTCAGCAGCCCCGCCTACGCAGTAGCAGCTGGTGCCACCATAACCCGCTACGCCCGCCGCTTCAACACCAGCACCCAGTGCTTCAGCGCCAGCGTAACCCTGACCGGCACGGCCACCGCCGCTCCCGGCCAGCTGATGGGTGGCACCATCGGCAGCAGCCAGACCCTCTGCGTCGGCTCAGACCCCGCCGCCTTCGGCAGCACCACCGCCGCCAGTGGTGGCACTGGCACGCTGAGCTACCAGTGGCAGAGCAGCACAGCAGAGAACTTTTCAGCCAACGTTACCAGCATAGCCGGTGCTACCGCTGCCACCTACGACCTGGCCGTACAGAACACTGCCGGCACCACCTACTACCGCCGCCGCGTAACGGATGCCAACCAAGCCGAAGCCTTCTCGAACGTGATCAACGTTGTGGTGAACGCCCTGCCCGCCGCCCCCGTACTGGCCGTACAGGCCCGCATAGGTGCAGGCAACGTACAGTTTAGCTACGGCGGCACCCTGGGCACCAACGAGCAGCTACAGTGGAGCAGCAACAACACCACCTTTGGTAATGCCGGTGCCACCAGCCCCGCCTTTGCCGTAACCGCAGGCGACCGGCTAAACTTCTACGCCCGCATTGTAAACACCCAGACCCAGTGCGCCAGCGCAGTAACCACCGTAACCGGCACCGCCTACCTGCAAAACAGCAGCCTGACGATCGCCCAAGCCGCCGGCAGCAATAGCCTCAGCATCCCGGCAGGTGTTAGCGCTGTAACCGGCACCATCCAGTGGCTGGACGCCAACCTGGAGGCGATCGCCAATGCTACGGGCGTTACCTTCACCCCCACTGCCAACGGCACCTACTACGTGAGCTACCGCGATGCCAATGGCGACTATCAGGTTAGCAACGCCATCAGCTTTGTGGCCGCTACCACCGCCCGCACCGCTAGCCTGGCCGCAGGCGGCATCCAGCTGTACCCCAACCCCAGCCCGGGCCAGCTAAACGTAGCCCTAGCCACCCCCGGCAGCTACAGCCTACAGCTGACCGACCTGCAGGGCCGCGTGGTGTACACCACTGC